>JABJBS010000321.1 GCA_018668695.1 Deltaproteobacteria bacterium | reverse complement strand
CATCGAACAATTCGAACAAGAAAAAGCTCTTATGACGAACCTTCAGAAAAAGCAGGGCCGGCAATACCCCTAAGCTATCAGCAGGCTATTTAATTACGCATAGAATATTCAGCCACTTCCAGCGTCCTCCTGCAAGCATGAAACATGCTCAAAAGAAGGGGGTTCATGTACCCCAATCCTATACTGGAGCCCTCAATATGAACTCATACACTGCGTTTAGTACAGCACTCACTCTTGGCCTTCTCATGATACTCACAGGCTGTGGCTCAGCAGTCCTCCATGAATCATGGGACTCCGAAACCCAACCTACTCCAGAATTACCAATTCTAAGTTCAATCACCCCGTGTATTGAATTCGAAGACAGCTGGGATCCTGAGTCGACGGAGTTTGAACGACAAGTCTTAGAGTTGACCAATCAACGCCGAGCCGAGGGTGCCGACTGTGATACAGAAGGCGTTTTCGAGCCAGCTGGTCCCCTGACCCTCAACACAAAACTCCGGTGCGCCGCCAAGTCTCACAGCTTCGATATGGCTGAACGAAACTATGTCGCCCACATCAGTCCCGATGGGACATCTCCCGCAACACGCGTTCAAAACGCCGGTTACGCCTATCAGATCGTCGGAGAAAATATTGCTGCAGGGCAAACAACACCAGAGCAAGCCGTAGCGGGCTGGATGCACAGCGATGGACACTGTGCCAACTTGATGAACCCGTCATACGAAGAGATGGGAGCCGGATACGCACCCAGCGACCAACCTCCCTATTACCATTATTGGACTCAGGTATTTGGAAAACCACGAAACTTCTAAACCGGAGCCTAGACCTATCTCAAAGCAAATCTTCAGGGAGCTACAAAACCATCATCCACACCAAGTGTTTTACAGGTATCTGATTTTACAACATGACCTTCAGGATCAGTTCCACAAAACCGGTCGATGGCAGGCACTGTGAAGCTGAACCAATAGTTCTCATTCTTAAAATGATGCAATGTATGATTCTTGTAGATTTTCTTCACATAGTCAGAACTTGGTCTGTAAGGGCTGTGCGTTAAGAAGTGCGTCCACTCATAAATCATGGTCACCAACGTGTAGGCAGCAATACCCGTGCAGGCGAACTCCAAACTTGGCGCGAATAACAACCACAAACCAACATGAAGAGGAATCATCGCTAGAACAAATCCAGTTGGTAAGAACGTCGTTTCCAGTATCCAAGGAAAGCTATGATGATACCGGTGCCGCTTTGCAAACATCGGATCAAACTTATGACCCAAAATCATTCTGGGCTTCAAATGCAGAACAGTCTTGTGAAGAAACCACTCCTGAAATGGCCACCACAACGCAACGGCGACAACAACAGCCAGTTCCCAAACTGAGAATGGGGCTAGAAGGCTCCGCAAAAAGACGAAAAGAAGCACCTTAGCACCAAGAATCTTAGGCGTTGGAAACCGAAAAAATAAAGCCGCCGCACCCGTAAGGGTTTTAGCTTCCGGAATAGTTTTGGCACATGTCACGGTTGTAGGCGCGATGCTGTTCATATCTTCCCTAAACAGATAGCGATAACGACTGCTACTGAACTTTCTCCAGATCGGTCAAAACCAACTCTAGAGCTTTTGAACCCAAGCCAACGATTTTGGCTGCTTGCTTTTGTGCGGATGTTTTATTGTTTGCCTGGAGCGCCTTGGCCAAAGCCTCGTATTGCTTCAGCGCACGAAGCTCTTCAGCGAGAACGTGGCTAAGATGCTCCTGAACCTGGCTGTAAACAGCTTCCATCGAGTTGTAGGCCAGCTGATATGGCAGGCTTTTCGACGCACCAACGACTGTTCCCCAAAATTGCATGGCAAGCTCTTGTAAAACCAGTATGTCGTCTTGCGCACTTTTCATTTGAGCAACCAGAGCAAATAAGCTCTCGGCATCTTCTGAAGAGCAATGTGCAGCTGCACGACCCGCCACCTGCAAAGCCAGAGTTGCACGCATATCGATAACACTTCGTACAATGTCGGTATTGATGATCCCACCGGGGCCCACCACCATCGCACCTAATATCTCTAAACCTGCAGTTTTCCGAAAATCTCGAACGGAGGTGGCTCCTCCTTGATGAATAGAAACCAAACCGGCCTGCTCCAAACGCTTCAGGCCTTCGCGAACCGCACCGCGATTCACCTGAAGGTGCTCGCACAACACTCGCTCTGATGGGAGGGTTTCACCCGCTTCCATGGCGCCATGAACAATTTTATCACGCAGCTGCTCGAAAACGGCAGTCGCCAGCGACTTCTTGCTGATCGGTTCTATCTTGATCCCCATACCACAATGTATGTCACTGGATGACACACTTGTCAACTGGTATGACAAGTTTACCAGCGTCCCAGCCTGGCCAAACTCCATGGAACTTCACCATAAAGTCTGAACCACCGCGTAGCCTTACTTGGATATGGACCATACCGGGGTTAGCCCGTCGTGACCGGTCCAGCCTCTCTCTCCCCACTCCAGTCTATATTGCGGGTAAGATACATCACCGCCGCCAACACCCCGAAGAGGCCCATAGAGCCTGCCAGAAGCGCGTAGCCTTGGTTCACAAGGAGCATGTAGAGATAAGCGTAGAGAAGCGACAATACGCCGGCCACAACCGACGCACGCCCACCAGTTTGAAGCACCGTTTTGCAATAGCCCGCCACCAAGCCACAGACCATGGACGAAGCGATGCAATAAGCCCACAAGAAGCCAATGTGCTCAGCCAGAGACAGCTCCAAGAGATAAAACATGCACATCGCCGCGCCCACCATCACGTATTGAACGGCGTGAATGCGCAGCCCGCTTAACACCTCAAACATCCAAAGCGTCATAAACACCATAACCATAAAGAGCACATCGTATTTCACGCTGCGCAGCGCCATGCTGTATTCATCCACCATGACCTTAAAGCGCACACCCATATAAGAGCGGCTCATACTCTCCTCATGCGCGCGCAAGCCAAGCCACCTTTCGGGGAAATTTCTCCCTAAAAGATTCACTTCCCACTTTGCATCAAAGCCCGGCGCATCTGTCTTGCTTACTTTGCGCTCCACCGGCAACCAATTGCCTTGAAAGCTTGGGTGAGGCCAATCCGAGGTTATGTGAATATTGGTTTGCGAGCCCATCGGCGCCACATACAAATGCTCACTCCCCTTTAAGCTCAGGTCCATCGCAAAGCCCCGAGTGGCAAGCTTTGCCTGCTCTTTCGTGAGCTTGGCGTGTATGCCGGTACCCGTTCCAAAATTCGAGCCGGGCTCAAGCTTAAGCTTATCCTTGCCCCAAGTGAGATCTGTAGCCGAAGAAAGTGCTCTCGCATCGGAAATAAAAAAGTTAACGGTAGCCCGATGCCAAAGGATGTCTTTTTCTTCGATGTCCCAACCGGTAAATTTGCGTTCTTTATATTGTCCACTTAACTTTATCTTCGAGTTGTAAACCGGCACCTCATAAATACCGCGGTAGAGTTCGTCGCTTTCCACATCAGCAACCACCTTGAGTGTTGCAGGTAAGAACATCGCGTCGCGGGTGATGTATGTTGACTCTTTCACCACACCTTTTTTCTTTTCATCCTCAGTGTAAACAGGCTTCACCTCAACCCGATAAGGCACCACCATCACCGGCCCCATCAGCTCTTGGTGATGGCCCCATTTCGAGGTTACATCCGCCACCACGCTGTCTCGGCTTCCCTCTCGCTCCCAAATCACACCGCGCAGCATCGCCACGGGGATTTGCATCAAGATGATAATGAATCCAATCAGTAAGACTTTTAAAAAGGGTTTCGCGTTGTTCAATTTTTCGAGGTGCTTCATCGTCTCTCCCATAAGCGCCTTTTGCGCTTGAGTGTTTCCCGGGAGAACATCTTCATGAAACGTGCCATTGTTGGCGTTTCGCTAAGGCCCAGTAGATAAAGTAATATTGAAGGTCGCTGAAAAAAGTGTGTCCAGAGAGACACAAAAGAGCGGTTGGGTGCTGTGTCAGATGAGACACACGAGCGCGTCGAACTCTAGGAAGCTACTTCTTTTTGCGCTCATAAATAATATCATCAATGAAAAACTGGAAGTTCTCATTGTGGTGGTAAAGGTAGTCCACCAGCTCACGGCTGATGGCGTAAGCGCGGACCGGAGTCTCGGTTACAACAGAGGCGTTGGCCTTGCCTCTCATCATCAAAGACATCTCCCCAACCACATCGCCCGGGCCCAAGGTGGTGATAATCCGCCCACGGCTAAAGTAACCGGCACCCACCAAAACCGATACCTGGCCCTCGTGAATCAAGTAAAACGCATTGGGCCACTCGTTCTCTTCAATCAAGAGCGTATTGTCTGGGAACTCCACACAACACACCAACCGCGCCAAGGCATCCAAAGCGTCTACCGGCAAACCCTTCATCAAGGATGCGCGCCTTACGAAAACCATAAAGTCGGTGACCAAACCCTCATTAAACTCAACATGCTTGGTACCCTTGGGCATGGTCTCTAAATCCAGCACATAGCGTTTTTCTTCACGAAGCCCCAGCTCACCAGACTCTGCACGAAGCTGAGACCGCTTGGGCGCCGGAAACTTTCCCGTCTTCCGAAAAATATTTCGCTGTGCGAGCCGGTTGCGCATCAGGTTGCGGATGTAAGTTGAGAAATGGGTGTTGTGGTCCAAGAGATGGCGAAAGAGCTCATCCGTAATCTCAAAAACCGTCACATCGTTTTCAGCTTTTACGGTAGCCGTACAATCTGCGCGTTCAAACACAGACTGTTCACCGATAAAATGGCCTGGCCCCAAGGTGGTGACCTTGGTCGGCGTTCCAAACATCCCGGTACCCAGCCAAATTGACACCTCACCGGAGACTGTACCCATCAGGACATCGTTGGGCTCACCTTGGCTTAAAAGCACCTCACCTTGGCTGTACCTTCGGACCGGCAAACCATTGACCAACGCCTCAATCTCGCCCACGTTTTTGCCCTTTAAAAGCGACATGCCTCTCAAGATAGCGGTGAGCTGAGCCAACTCTTCCTCACCAAGGTCATCGACTCCGAAGAGGTTCGTGGGTTTAACCGGCTTCGGAGGGCCGGAGAACTTAGGCGGCGGTAAACTCGCTGTATCGGCTTCTTCCTCTCGCACCCAAAAGGCGCTGCAATCAAACTCGTTTTGAAAATACTTAAAACCCGTGCCCGCCAAGCTCGCTTCGCCCCGACCGATGAGCAAACAGCCTCCAGGAGCCAGCCTTTTGCGCACTTTAGCCAGTATCTCGTTCTTCATCTCGCCCGCCATGTAGAGCAAAACGCCGCGCATATAGATAATGTCGCAAATTGGTAATCTTTTAAAATCACCATGTATATCGGCGCGCTGAAAACTCACCATATCGCGGTGTTTACTCAGTAACTGCCAAGATTGTTCTTGGCGGTCAAAGCTCTTCTCAATCAAGCCTACGGGCATCCCCCGGTTGATTTCGCGATCGGTAAAAACCCCTTGGCGCCCGCGATGCACTTTGGATTCGGAAGCATCGGTGGCAAAAATTTTAATCTTCCAGCCTTCAAGATCTGGAATTGCCTCATTGATCATAATGGAAAGCGAGTAAGGCTCCTGGCCAAGCCCGGCTTCAATGCAACCAATGGTTAGCTCACGTGAGGGCCGTAGCTCCTTCAAGCGCGGGACATAAGCGTGCCTGAAAAATCGAAAGTCACGGAAGTCGTGGAAAAACCCATTGGGCGATTCAAAGAGGCTCTCGACCCAGTTGCGCACAAACCCTTCGGTCTCTCCAGATTGCAGCCACTCAATCACCGCCTGAACATCGGTGAGATTCTTCTGGACCATGAATTCTTCGAGAAAGCTTAAAACAAGAAAATCATCGGCCGAGTGCAGCGCGATGCCAGTTTCAGCTATGATAAATTGGCGAAAGAGTTTCAGCTCTTCGTCGGTAATTTGGTCGTCCACGTAAACCTCGTCGAATTCTCCTGAAGTCTAGCGTATAAAAGGAAGCGGGAGCCAGAGAGCCCAACAAGACCTCTTAATTGCTCAATGAAATCAGGCAAGTTGTGTAATCCGGCCAATAAAATTACTCGGCACCAGCCACAGCTCGAGCGTCCACAGCACGAATCACCCTGGCAACTTCCGCCGGGATTCGGTGACCAATCCAGTGATCCACACCTTCAAATGTCTCCACTTCGAGGTCTTCTACATAAGCATCCAAGCCTTCAGCATTCGTAGCCAATACTGCTGAATCATCAAGGCCCCACATCACCGTGGTAGGCACCGTAACCTTCGGTAAGAGACCCGCCATCAGCGCCTCTGTCTCGCCGTAGTCGAGTGAGTTGGCGCGGTACCAATTTAAGCCGCCAGTCATCGCTCCCGGCTGCGACCAAGCTTCGCGGTAAATCGCAAGGTCTTCATCACTGAGAAATTCCGAGAATGAACTCGACCAATAATCGGCATTCAAAACAGTTTCGGCTCCTGGGCTGCGAAAGAAACTCATATAGCCCGAGGCGGCCTGCTGAGCTGAGTCGTTCTCAATCAAATAGCTAAATCGCAAGGGGTGAGGACCATTGGCGGCGATAAACCCTCGAATATGAGCATCTGGCGTGTGGGCCACCATCCAGCCAATGGGGCCGCCCCAATCATGCGCCACTAAAATCACCGGATCTGGGCTCACCAAAGGCAGCAGATTGACGATGTCTTGGGTGAGGTGCGGGATGGTATAAGCGTCCACCTCTGCTGGTTTGTCGGAGAGGTTGTAACCCCGCTGGTCTGGAGCAATGAGGCGATATTCTAAAGCGAGTTCATCCATCACCTTGTTCCAGCTGTAGTGAAACTCCGGGAAGCCGTGCAAGAAGACAATGGTTTGGCCGCTGCCTCGGCACGCCACATTCAAGGTCACCTCTCCCACATCAATCATGCGTTGTTCACGCTCATCGGCTGGGCAGTCATCGTGCCATGCGTTGGGATCGACCGGTTTCGGTTCTTCATCAAGCGAATCTCTTGGATCGGCAGGTGTTTCTTCGCCGAGTTGTTCAGCATTCTCACTTTGAGATGTAGAGCATCCACTGAAGAGTAGACAAATAAAGGCAAACCAAACGACAGTGTGTAATTTCATGAAGGCTCTCCCCAAGCTAAACCTGGACGAGACCTACTACCACCGCCACCATAAATCTAGCACCGGCCCAAGACCTTGTTCGCTCAGCGCGATGGATTTCGTTGCGGATACAAAGGGTGCGCGCCCTACCCCGGCGGCGATTTTGAAAATCCCAAATGAATAGGCGTAAACAAAGCTTCCGCCCCAGCTCCATGGGTTTTCATCAAATGCATCAGGCGCAATCACCACATTGCGGCCCTCGAGATAGAGCTGCAACATATGATTCTCACCCAGCACCCAGGTGATACTGGTTCCTGCGGTAATCGCTTGGGTTTCCCACTCCACCTGCCATTTTTCATCTTCATCCGACTTTCCAAAACCCCAGAGGTCGGGACCAGAATCCAAGACCCAGTGGGTATTCCAGGATAATATCAGCGACGGCAACACCCGCCACGATGTAATTAGACCAGCCCGCAAACCAAGATAAGAGCGCTGCGACCCGTAAAAAGCTCGGCCAAAAAACGACTGGGTAAAACCTGCCTCCAAAGAGAGGAGCCAATCTTCATGATTCACCAATCGGTACTTGGCCATCAACGCAGGTGTAAGAAGCGCTGTACCCAAGACATCAAATGACAAGGTCACGTCATCGTTTAGCCCCACTTGAGCCTTTTGCAAACCCACACTCCACTCGCCGCGGCGAAGTGTATAGGCGGTATTCGTGAGATAAGGCGACCCATATTTCCACGAAGGCTCAAACACAGCAGATGTGTATCCCTTGGTCACATCCTCCTCGTAAGGCACGGTGTGCATTTCTTGGTCCCGCACCTGATGGTTGGCACCTTTGGCCAGCGCCACTTTTTGCACCAACACCGCAGAAGGCAAGCGTTTCTTGATGTAGTAGTCCCCTTCTGGGAGCCAGAGCTTACGCTGAGCACCTGCTTGCTTATTCACCTCGGCCACAACTTGGTCGCGGGCTCTATCAAATACCAAGTAGCTACCGGCCACTCCATTGCCGAAAGTCATCACAGAAGGCATCTCGAGCCAGCTCACCACCAGCTGCTTTTGCCCGGTAATCTTGTACTCATAAGTTGGGTGCTGCAGACCCGTACGAGATTCCGTAGAGCGTGCGAGCGTATGTTCATAACTGTAAGTATACGCTTCTTCCAACGTCACTTTTCGGTCTTGGTTGCTATCAGCGGCGCCCCTCAGACCACTTACAAAGAAGTGCGAAAACAAAGAGCCACCCAAATCATCGCGCTCCACCGAGGCTTCCTCAGCGGTGCTCGACGTGATCAAGACCGCGCCTTCAACCGCAGGCTCATGGGCCCATTGAATATCCACACCGGGGCGCATTTTGCCGCCCTTCACCTGGGTCATGGCGCCCGATTCGCATGAGTCTAAAATGGCCACACGCACTTTCGTGGCTTCGTCTTTTAGAAAAGCGCGCACTTCAGACAAGGGCAGAGCTTCGCCTTTGAGAAACAAACCCTCGTGATTGGCATGGCCCGAGTAATAGAAAATCACTTGCTCAGCGCTGGTCGAACCACTTCGCAACAACTCCAACGAAGCTTTCAGCTCTTGTGCTGTGGGATCTAAAAGAAGTGTGGCGTTCGCTGGCTCAATGCCGCCAAGCTCCACCAGCACATCACGCATCTTGCGGGCATCGGTGTGTGCATAACGCAGAGGCACTAAACCCGGCGGCGCCACATTGGATCCCACCAAAAGTGCTCGGCGCTCACCGGCCCATGCGTCACTTGATACTGACAGGCCCATCAACAAGCACAACGCAACAAAGCCCGGTGTTAAAAACCGGGCTATTTTTGCCAATATTTGAGAACTGGTCTGCATCATGGCTTCTTCACAACCAGCGACCATTGATGGCTGCCTTCAGCCAATCCCTCAACCCGGTCATCTGGCGCCATACTCATATTGCGAATTTTGGCAACCACCGCATCCACTTGCATCGGCTTGGAACTCGTAACCAGTACAAACCGTTCAAAGCCCGGGGCATCATCCAGCTCGTAAGAGTTGGGAAGGTTCGATGGAGATTCCGTAATCTTCCCACTCTCTCCATTCACCGGAAAGTGAAGAGTGACTTGGCCATTGCCATCTTGTGAACAAACCACCGCATATTGCTCAGCTGCGCCCACCACACTAAGCTGTAAGCGGTCCCCTTCTTGCGCCAAAGCACCAGCTTCCAAACGCTCAAGAGAATCGCTGCTAACTTTATGAGCCA
Organism: Deltaproteobacteria bacterium; assembly: GCA_018668695.1. Taxonomy (NCBI): domain Bacteria; kingdom Pseudomonadati; phylum Myxococcota; class Myxococcia; species Deltaproteobacteria bacterium. The sequence continues at coordinate 1,699 of JABJBS010000321.1, read as the reverse complement.
CTAAATAGGACGCCACACCCTTCATCCGGTATCCCGGCTCTTCGTCTGCCTCAGGCAAGACCATCACCACCGCGAGCACTGCGCACGCTGCCACCACGGACCAGCGCATCAAACGCTGTGTGAAACTGCCCTTATCCGCCAGTGCTTCATTCCCCTTGAGCTGACGCAAACGAGATTCCACCTCTCGCTTCACCTCATCCACAGGGTGCATTTTAAGAATGTCATCGTTACTGGCCGCAATATCGTTAAAGCGTGCCAAAGCGTCTTCGTCTTGCTGAAGGGCAGCTTGCAACTTACTTGCCTCTTCACCTGCAAGTTCTCCCAAAGCCAAACGCTCAAGCTCAAAATCTGCAATATAGGGCTGGGTCATGCCGCTGCCTCCATCAATGCCTTAGACTTTTGTTGAAACACCCGTAAACGCTTGCGAACACCTGAGACGGATAGGCCCACCATGTCGGCCACCTGCTCCAAAGTCATTCTGTCTACGTAATGCAACACTGCCATGGTCCTGGTTGAAGTTTCTTCGTGCTTAAAGAGCTGCCCCAATATCGACCGAATCTCGGTCATACTTTCCAAATTTTCATCGTGGGCAATCATATTCAATAAACGCTCGTCCCGGGTTTCTGGATGCCGCACCTTGGTGCGAATCTTGTTCAAGCAAATGTCTGTCGCCATTTTGTAGAGCAGAGATGACGGAGCTGTAAGCACAAGCTTCTCCTGACGCCGAATGACCTGCACAAATACATCGTGCATGGCATCAGACGCTTCATCCCCTTCTCCAAGCAAACGCCTGCATCGCCGAAGCACCATCGGCCCAAAACGCTCATATATCTCTTCAATCTCGATTACTTATTTCCTCGTGCTATCTATGAACCACCGCGTATTGAAAAATGTGTCACTCTTATTCAAAAAATAGTGTTTTTAGCTTCCCACCACAAACTACGCAGTGCGTCGTGATAAAAATCTATTAAAATCGAATTGGGAGTAACAGATTCTCCTGGCCCCGGTGGTACAGAGGTGGACACCCTTTGGTTCACGGGCCATGGTGTCTTTAAACCCCTGCTTTAAGCCGGAGATTATCTATGGTTCACGTTCGCAAGCCTCACCACACACCCGCTTCGTGGTTACCAGGCTTACTCACCACCTGCTCCTTGATGCTGGCAATAGCCTGCACGAGTTCCGCGGTCACGCCGCCGGAATCACCGCTCTTGGCGCTCACCCCCACCGAATTCAACAACACCATCGCGGACCTTTACGCGTTTCCCCGCAATGGCGAGAGTTGGCCAGAGCCCCACCCGGTGGCTGAAACAATTGCTCCGCCTCTGGGCGAACGGGCTGGACTCTTTGGCCAAGCTGCCATCGAAGTCCTTCCGTGGCCTTGGGTGTTTCCCGATGAAATCGGCTTAGACGAATTTGAAGGTATGGGCGACGGGCAAATTCCTTCAGCCTACCAAGTTGAGGAAATTCAGAAAGCTGCGAACCATTTTGCTGCCTACAGCCTGGTCTCACCCATCTTTTTCACATGTGAAAACTGGGACAACCTAGCCAATGAAGAAGCAACAACTTGCGGCTGGTCCTCTATCCTGCGTTTTGCCCAGCGCGCTTGGCGCCGCCCCATGACAGAGGCAGAGATAACGCGTCTGGAAACCTACTGGAACCAAACCCGTAATGCCGCAACATTGCCAGAAGCCGTGGCACT
>JABJBS010000320.1 GCA_018668695.1 Deltaproteobacteria bacterium | reverse complement strand
GCCGTTGTTCCAAGGCCACAAAGCCGCGTAACAAATCATCTCTTCCGCAATATCAGCGGTATAAAGCAATTGGCCTGGTCGCATGCCCTGCAAGTCCATGACCAGCTTCTGAACAGCACCCCTGGCATCTTCAAGGTTCGTATGCTCCCAGCATAGCGGAAATCGGTCTTGTAACTTATCGTTTAGTGAATCCGCATCTTCAATGCTTAAGACTGCCGTAACTGCATGATAGCGGTCGTCACCTCGAAATCCACACGACTCAGGCACCCACTTAACGACGTCTGCCAACATGGATGCTAACGTACCCTCTGAATTTTGGTCAGTCATAGATCCCCCAAAGACTATTACCTTAATAAGTCTAGCTTATTTGCAGACTCTTAAACAATTGAGAGAATAGCAAATCATTGGCAGTGGAAATTTTAATAATCGCTGGAATCAGCTCCAAAACGGATGCCCATGCTTTTCGAGAATTTGTTTGCGCCAGTGCAATAGATCTGCAAACTCAGCCACCAGATCCGGCCGGCTCCAACACCGATAAGAAGCTGGCCCGAGTGGTATGTATTGAGAATCAGGCGGCTGAATGGATTGCACAGCAGCAGCCATCGCCACATCTGCGAAGCTAAACTGACCCAGTAAATAATCCTTATTCCCAAGCGCCTCGCGGAGTTCGAGCAAGCCGCTTCGAATGGTCCCAAGCCAGCTCTGGTGATCTCCCGGAAGAGCGTAATTCCGAATCACATAACGGGCCGCTTGTTTAGCGACGGCCACACTTCCGGGCAGTGGCTTCAAATAGAACGGTAAAGCCTCAGCCAACGCAGCCGTGTCCTTACAAAGCTCTCGAGTGGTTATCATACGAGCCGCATTGAGAAGCACATCACTTTTCTCATTCCAAGCCTCAATTGCATCCGTGTGCTCAGCCGGGAAAAGAGTTTCTCTGGCCCCCTGCCCATCTGCCCACCGAGCAATGGAGAATGAGTCCAGCAGTGGAATCTCCGGCCCGACCAGAGACGGAGCTGTCACTGCACCAAGCCACCGTCCGGTCTTCATTCTTAGTAATGGAATGCCAACCATGATGAGATGCTCTGAATATTTATATTCAATGCGGTGATGGTCCAGAGCCCAACGGGCTTTCTGAGTCCAAGGAGAATAACCTATACCAATCAGTTCTAAGCTCATGGGTTGATGAATAACAGGTGGAGAAAAAAGGACAAGGAACGGCGCTAATTAAAGTGCTTGGGCTTCAGCCAAACGGCGCTTAGCAAGATTTTCGAGGTATTCCCGCGCTTTGGGGTGGTCCGCAAAAAGGCCTTCAAACTTCTCTGCATCAAGCTTTAAAACAGTCACTCTACTTCGTGCCACTGCATCCACTTGAGCACCATTGGCTGGGTGAGAAATTGCTCCCAAACTCTCGTTAATAATGGCCACTTCGAAGATAACCGGATCGGCTTCATCGGCAACAACCCGCAACTCAACACTACCTGAGGCAACAATATAGAGCGGCGCCGATGCGTTACCCGGCTCGACAATCACGGCACCTGGATCAAAATGCGCTATCTCAAATTCTTCGATCAAGATGTACTGGGCGTAATCCTCGAAAAGCTCAAACAATGGAGCTGTGTTAAGAATATTTCCGCGAATCTGCTTATAAAACGAGCTTTGAAGCTGAGTCACAATACGGGTGTTGGTTCTGGCCATATCGCGAACCGCAAGCCGAGTGAGTTCAAAGTATTCGGTTTCGTGGTGGGCGTGCACCGATACCGGGAGAGTCTCCCGCGTGAGCAACCCAGACTCACCCAGAACAATACCTGGGCCCACTTTACCGAGATGCTTACCGCCCCGGCTGACATTCATGTGGCCATTCACAACCACCACAATAGAATCTCGCTTATCGCCCTCTTCAAGAATCACCCGTTGGTCGGGAACACGCCGGTACTGCAAGTGATCAACCATCATCACAAAGTTGCTCTCATTAAGTTCTGATAAAAGCGGAACCGGCAATGGAATCATAGGATCCCCGGGCACCCGGTAGCTCGCAACGAGGCGCCGAGCAATTTCATGCCTGTCTTGAGGCTGAGCTGCTTTCAAAGCTTCAAGCGTTACGTCCTCTGGAGCCTCTTCGGTCATTGGGTGCTCCGCTTCAAACTCCCCGCGCTTTACTTCGACCGTAATGCTGTGAATCCGACGAAGCATATCTTGAAGCGTCGGATGTTTGGGTGATTGACGCAGACCTTGGTGAACAACGAAAACGGCCTCTAAAACGCGCCCCTGGTAGATGAGGCGCCGAGCCAAATTACAGATAACATCACAGCCTCGAAGCACATCTTCCGCCTGAAAGAGGCACAGACCAAGGCCCAAAGTTGCATCCCGGTCTCCAGGGTTATTCGCAATATGAAACGTGAGTGGTGAGATGGCGTCCTCAGGAAGCATGTCGAGTATCTCGTCGGGAATCTCGATTCGCTCGCTGGCAATAACGCCCAAATTCAGCTGTGCTTCGTCGCCCTCAACCATGTCAGAACTATAGCCCACTTCAGGGGGTCACGGGTACAGTCATAGAAAATACTGTCGCCAACAAAGGGTGCTCAAATGTGGTTAGCACGCTCACCAAGAAACCCTAAGTATTTGTTAAGGCTAGGGAATCAAACTCTTCCAGTCTAGGGAACGAACAGCCTAACCGGCCAAACAAGATCATCTTTTCAATTCACTCGCTTCTATTATAGAGGATGAATACCTATCAGCCTAAGGTAAAAGAATGAACATCTTCGTTAAGCTCGCCTTTCTGCTCATGTTGGCCTGTCTGACCGCATGCCAATCGGATTCCGGTTGCTCTGTAGACACATGCGGTGACGGTACAGTGTGCAACGCCGATACCGGGCAATGCGAAATCGGTGATGATTCGGCCGACGATTCTACGAACACATGTACAACGGATGCTGATTGTTCCGACAGCACGCAACGATGTGACAATGGAGAGTGTGTCGCAAAATGCAAAGATGTTGTATGCAATGAGGCAGCTGGTGAACTCTGCGACCCTACTTCTGGTTTATGTGTAGGCGGCACTGGAACTTGCAATATTGATGAAGATTGCGAAGACAATCAGCTCTGCGAAGAAAACGTCTGCGTTGGTGGGCGCTATGCTGAATGCGATGAAGACGCGCTCTGCTCAAGTGCACTGAGTTGTCGTTATGGAATTGGTTTCTCCTTTTGCGTTGAATCCTGTGAAAGCAACGATACTTGCTTTGGCTATGAATCATGCATCCCCGAAGGTATGCCAGGGCTTCAGGATTTCGCTTCTCATTGCTTCTGGAACACCTGCGCACCAGGAGGCGGCCTCAACAACAACATGCAAGACAAAGAGTGGCTTGCGCCCTGTGATGTGGCGGCCCTGGGGGATGAAGCAGGCGTCTGCTATGGCCCATTCAACAATGGTTTCGAAGATTTTGGTTGGTGCTTGGCTCAGCGCGGCGGTGCTGACCTGGGCGATAGCTGCTCACAAGAAGCTCGGCAAGGCGACGCTACGGCTTGCTCAGAGGGCATCTGCGCTTTCGGAACCAATGTTTGCTCCAACACTTGCGGAATTGACGACGGGAATACATGCAGCGATTCAGGTAACTCTGCATGCTATCCACTGGCTTCACCAAACGGCGTTTGTTATCCAAGTGTTGAGAATCCACCGGGACTGGGTGAACCCTGTTCAGGAGATGGTGACATGATGCCATGCCAGGATGACTTACTCTGCGGCTATCCCAATGGCGACCCAAACGAGCCTATGGCTTGCGTAGAAATATGTGATTCAAGAGCTGCGGTTGGAGGACCAGCCAGCTGCCAAGAAGGTCAAATATGCTACGTCTTCGATGCAGCCACTAACCCTCGGGCCGGCGTCTGCATTAACCTTTAAGCAACATGACTGCTCGAGCGACCTCTTGAAGGATCCTTGAGCGCCTTTTTCTCGGCTGCGCTTAAGTGAGTCTTGTAGCCTCTTACCATCGCCATATTACCACAATAATCGCTGTGCTCACGTGCCAATCGGTCAGCAAGCGGCTTAAACGGCATGGACGTAGGTAAATTTAAAGCGCCTAAGAGCTTTTTCCAAATTCGGCTATCGTTGCTGTAATCCTTACCGTCGCTACCCAGTCGCGAGGCTGCGAATACGAGTGCCATGAGCTTTTGCTCATCTTCCTTCATTTCAGGAAGGACACCAGAATTCACCAAATGCATCATTGATTCATAATGAACCAAAGCTCCCAGGGTTTCTCTGGATGCATGTGCCAATCCAGAATTCACCTGAATAGAAGTGATATATTTACCACCCGTATTCTTCGCTTCAACAAAACGAACCAGCTCTTGGCTCTCGCCGCCATCGAAGAATCCACCGGAAGTAAATCCGTGCGCAGCTCCCACATAGCCAGTGGTCAATGCGTTGTAGTGCGTGCTTACGTTTACATCGAGCGCGGCATCCCGAACCGTATCTCCATTAAGCTTTTCTACATCGTTTCGGGCCTTCAAAGTCAGATTAACAGATTTACGCGGGTTCACGGTGCCAAAACGATAATGAATATCGAGCGCATCAGTTACACCATCGTCATCGCCATCCATGTGTGCCCAACGAATATCGCGGTAATCCTTTAAAGTTCCCAAAATATAGTTGGTCTCATAGTGATGAAGATCTGAGTCGAGTTCACGTTTTACACGATTGCGAATAGGTCCGTAGCCTTCTTCTCGGCTCAAGCCTTCCCAAATGGCAAAAAGCGCAGGCTGCATTTCGCTTTCAATCACGCCTTTGAATGTCCCGTTTTCATCCTTCAACTTTCCAATACCGTAGAGCGAAGAATCCACAGTGGTAATCAATTCTACATTACCGAGATTCTCCATTCCGTCGTCAAGGCCATCCAAACCAGCACAAAGGTCTAAGAAAATAAGCTGTGGATTATCTGCATGACGACCCTTTTTCAGAGCGTTCGCTAGGGACTTCTCCTGGTTATTACCGGTATCTGAGTGACCGCCATAAGAGATTCCAACACCTTCACCAACTTTATCAAACATGTCGTCATCATAGGTTCTCACATGAAGCCGTATCCCCTTAACGCGGCCATCTTCACCGCGGCTTCGGTCAAACTTTACTTCCAACTCTGCCCAGCCGTCGCCCTGCTCTACGATTTCAAACTGACTGCCGCCAATTCTGTTTTTCTGCACGTTCACCAGGTACGAGCGATACATATTCTCGCCTTCCTGAATGGCGTGATCCCATCGAATATAACCTTCGTCATCGAGAATGTTTTCCACATCAAATTTCTGTGGAAACTTGGCCTCAAAGAGCTCTTTCACTTCTGTCTTCTGAGTCTTCGTGAGCTTGCTTTGGTAATTTTTATCCGTCATCAAGCGTGTCATGTGTTTTGCTAATCGAGGATTCTTCTCATTTTGCGCCGCATCCATCATGGCATTATGAGCTGAATTGATTAGGCGAGCCGTTGAGCGGCTACGCGGTAACGAGCCAGTCATTGCAAATAGAACCGTAAATGCATTGGAACGCATTTGTCGTTTGTCGGCCGCAGAGCGCCCCTTTGGGTTCTCAAGCATATCAACGGCTTTTGTGATCACTTGCTTTTTCCGGCCGGCGGAAATGCCTCTCAAGAAGCTTCGGTCGTTGTTTCGGACACCATCGGCCAGTGCCTCTGCCAAGTCGCCCCAAGCTGCGTTGCTGGTTCGTCCATTGGAGGTTGGTAAACCTCGGGCACTGATGGAAACATCGCTGCCAATACTCACATCTGTATCGATCTCTACAGAAGGAGATGAGTTGCCTGCACTCTCAATAGCACTTCGAAGATGTGTCGCCGCTGAACGGGTAAGGTTACCGTCAGCCATCACTTTCTCTAAAGTATCTCGTTCACCTGAAGTAATACGCCCGTCCGCCGTAGCGGCTGAAGCAAGTGTTCTAGCCTCTTTTAGCCAAACTCGATTGCCTCCGGCTGAACTGGAAGAGCGGATATCTCTAGCGATTGTATTAATAGAGCTGGGCATTTTAATTCTCCTCGAATGCATAACAATTGGGTATCACGCAAATTATCGGGAGTTTTCGGACAATGTTGCCATTATTTTGGCGCACACTGCTCTTTTCAGCGATCCAAGACTAAATCTCGTTTATTAATAGGGGTTTTGGGCCTTCTAACTGGGTCCCAAGGTACTTGATACAAATAATTTCGGTACGTTTACCCTGCTCAATATTCACAATCAGCTGGTCCATAAACTCTCTAGAGAAAAAGAGTCCGCGTCCATGGGTGTCCATCATGCCAAGCGGTAAACCCACGGCTGTCCGGCGGATTTGACGGCTCAGCCAAAAGAGTAGCTTCTTTTTCTTCAACCGCCCGCCACTGTCACAAATACTCACGGCGACTTTATCCTCATCTTTGGCGCATTGAACCACCACCTCACCGGCCGCAATCTCGACCTCACGGTCCCAATCCTGCTTATTCGCGCCGTCCTCGTCGAGCACCCCGTAATAAATGGCATTGGTTAAAATCTCCACAAATGCCTGCTCCAATGAACCATCATCCTCAATGGCGTATTTTTCAATGATAGACTTAATGTGACCCTCAATGTCTTTAGGCCGAGTCACCTCGAGAGTTTCAATGGCTGTTTGTCCTCGAAAATACCGTTCAATCCCAAAAATATCGTCATTGAGTAAAGCGCCAATATAGGCGGCTAAATCAGCTAAATGCAGTGGATTGGTCTTCGTGATGATATTCGTAATGCCAAATTGAGTGGCAATTCCAATATACTTATCGGTGCTATGTGCAGTGAGCAACGCTCGCTTCATTTCCGGATACAACTTCTCAATCTGCTGCAAGAGCAAGTGACCTTGGAGTCGGGGCATCTCAATATCGGACAAGATCAAATCAAAGGGGCCTTCAGACTTCAACGCCTCGAGAGCATAGACTCCGTCTTTTACATCGACAACGTCGTGACCTTCATCCCGCAGATATTCAGCCACCGTCATCCTCGTGGTGGTGTCGTCTTCTGCGAATAAAATTCGAAACAAGAAACACTCCTAAAGCAATCAACAAACGCTGAGAATGCCAAGCCTCATCTGAATCAGAGAAACGTGATTTCTCCGCTATCCACAAGTCTGTCGACGAGCTGAGACTCTTCGCGAGCCTCAGGCTTCCATTTGAGATGGAAGACGAATCGTTGCTGGATCATAAAGGGCTCAACCTTTTCTTCGGGATCTAGCATCACATAGCGGAAGCAAAGATTGGGATCATCGGTACCAAAGGTTATAAAATTATGGTTGTTGTTGATGATGCTTGGAATCTCAGCTTGATAGCCTGGTGTGTTATCGCCTTGAGCGTCCAGCATTGCAGCCTTGATTCTCCCCCATACGGCATTGGTCAGTTCACTTAGAACAGCGTTAACCGAACGAAAATCATCGGCACCTCGCTCTATCTGCGCCATTCCGGGAATCGCTCCATGCACCAACAACTCATGAATAGGAGCCTCACATACCTCAATCATCATGTAACCCCGGCACCAATTCGACTCCAGCCTCATAAGTGTCAGTACTTCTCCATAGAGGATTCGGTCCCGGGTAAGATGTGGGAAATCCACGCCCACGGTAAATCCTAAAAATAGATTCTCGAGAGATTTCTGGGTGTCATTTTGGATTTGTCGAATTACCTCAGTTGGATAATAGCGATTGAAAATATAGGTATCGATGAGCTCCCGAATGGTTTCATCATCTTCCCCATAATAGGAACCTGCGATCCGCTCGGCCCAATCTTCCTCGACACCGTCGCTTGTCACAATCCGCCGCAAGAAAACAGGTAACTCAGGACGTAACGACGAGAGAGCACGAACAACCCGTCGTAATTTCGTTTTGTCCTCGTCGCCCTCTTGCTCACACAGAAACAAGGCACCCAAATCAAGCTCACTGTTTAAAGTGCGTATGAAACGTTCAAGGTTATCTACGCGCAGACCCATAAGATGGTTCTTCTCACAGAAGACTCTAAGGAATTGTTGTTGCTTCGGGTCGGGCTCAAACACCAAAACCTTACTTTTGATTTTATCAGTCATCGGCTGGATGATGCTCCTTCAATAGAAACGCCTCACTTCGTGTAATTAGAGCGCTTTTTAGGGCCTGAGGTCAACCGAGCTGGAACTTCAGAAAGGAAGTGCGTCGCCTGCTGGAGGGTCCATATCTTTTGACGCACAGACAAAAATTCCGGCGCCATCTTTCATGCTGTGGCGCACCAAACACCATTTTTTCTGGCGCTATACGCCAATCTTTTCCCCTATTTGGCGAGTATGAACGAAAACCCCAACAAATTCGGTTTGGCACGTAGCGTGCAATGTATGAAGCACTATCGAATCGACGGTAGTCGATGATGCAACCTGGCGGGAACCCCCCAATCCCCCTATCCCCACCCGTCGGGTTGCAACATCATCCCCCTTCATCAAGCATCCCTATCTCTGCTAAGCTCAATCAAGATGCGACCAGCCTTTTTTAAAAACCAATGGTATCCCGGTAACCCAGACGAGTGCCGACGCGCCATGGACTCCTTTGCTCAGAATACTTCGCCGCGTGCTGGTACCTGGAAAACACTGGTGGCTCCACATGCCGGCTGGACCTTTTCGGGAGATGCCATGGGCCAGGGTTACCGCTGGCTTGCGGAATCAAACCCAGATGCTGATCTTGTCGTTGTATTTGGTGGCCACCGAGGTCCTTATGGCCCCAACACGGTTTTCT
>JABJBS010000319.1 GCA_018668695.1 Deltaproteobacteria bacterium | reverse complement strand
TCCAGGGTTTGCATCATCGGGTGCTCTTCTGTGTACGTTTCCATGAACTCTGAATTGATTTTTACAGAAGACGCACTCCATAGACCGGCCGCGATGCAGCTGAGAGCAATTGCAAACCAAGCAAACCGATATTGAACCACACGCCGGCTGATGAATCGAACAAATGCAGCAACAGGCGTTTTTGAATTGGGTTGGTTCGGTGCTTCAAATTTCCCGAGGAAAAGGGAGAAAAGCAAGACCATTGAAAGATAGAGCAGTGCTAGCCCCGATACCGATTGCCAGCCCATCGAGGTAAGCAGCTCAGAGCGTGCTGCGAGAAGAGACGCAAAGCCAATAGCGGTCGTGAGAATGGTTAACCCACAGGCAAGAATCATGTGACTCATTGTGCGATGCGCGGCGGCGGCTTTATGGGTGGGGTCGAGGCGAGACTCCTCGGTGTATCGGCCAACGATATGAACGCCGTTGGAAATACCGATAATCATCAAGAGAATCGGCAGTGCGTTGCTCACGACCGTAATGGCTTGGTCCATGAGCACGTAAACAGCCATGCTCCACACAATACCGATGCCGACGGATGCAAGCGGCAAGGCGATGCCTACCGGCTTTCTGAAAATCAAAGTGAGTAACGTAAGAAAGAGGAGTCCGGCGAGAGGGATGATGGTTGTCTGGTCGGTTTTGAGACTTTCCACCACATCGCTGCGGATGGCCGGGAGTCCAGCGAGAGAGAAGCGCAGAGTAGCGGGGATTTTATACTGGGCTAGGGTAAGCTTGATGTCATGAACGAGCTTGGAGAGGTCCTCAATCTTTTGAATGTTCTGATTCAGATTAAGAACCATCAGACCGAGTTTCTTATCTTGGCTGACCCACTGTTCACCGAGCTTACCGGAGCGCGCCATAGCATCTCTTAAGGCTTCAGCTTCGGCTTGGGTAACGGGAGACTCAGTAACGACAGGCATGGGAAGCATGGGCATAAAGGGCATGATGCCCGCCTTAGGTACTTTGATATTGGCCAGTGAAAAAGTGTCGTCTATCTCTGGGTGGGCGATGAGAGCAGCACTGCTGTCGTACATCCAAGTGAGGTGTGCGGGTTCGAGTAGAGTGGTTTCGTCTAGAGATTCTAAGACCACCAGCACGACGTGCCGATGGACCCCAAAGGTTTTCACGAAAGCTTCCTGGGGTTCTACGAGGTCGTCGTTGCCGTGAAAAATCGTTTCTGGGCTGAAATCTATGGGGAGCTTGGTGCTCAGTGCGAGCGACGCCACGGTAAGCACTGCAAAAAGTACAAGGATGCCACCTCTGTTTGCATCGATTTTATGTAGCAACAACTCAATCATAAACTCCCTGATATCTTAGCCTAGATGGCTGACAGCTCCCAGAACCGAGTTGAAAGAGATTCTGGTATGACTTCTTGGTGCCAATTGTCGATAAATTGTAACGTAAGCCTTTGATACGCTTACTGCGGGTTTACCTTTCGGGTTCATTTGCTACAAGCCCGGTCATGAAATCTCGATTTTTGACTCTATTAAGCCTTTCGTTCTTCGTTCTCTTTTCTGCAGCATGCAGTGAGAAAGAAACCCTCGCTCCCAATGGGGGCAGCGATGTAAGTGAGCCAGCCGATGCCTCTGATGCCTCTGAACCAAGTGAAGCATCCAGTGACCCAGCGAATAGTGCCGATGCTGCTGACCCATCTCAGATCGAGTTGCCAGAAGAGGCTGAATTGGTCGTTCTTTTTGACCCTGGTTTTCCACCGGTAGTACGGGAACGTATCACTTCCATGCTAACAGAGGCCTCGCAGTGGCCGATTGTTCAGGCGGAAGCGACTTGCCCAGCAGCCATGCATCCGGACTCACGGGTTCTGAGCTTTGGGGCGACGGAAGCGGGCGTCATTGATGAATCAGAGTTGGTCGATCTGGCCGTAGAAGGCTTCATTGTGAAGAGTGGTGAGGCGTGTGGCGTACCAGCGTTGGCAGCAGATGGTAAGGCTCTCAACGATGAGGTCGCTTTCAATATCGGTGCTCTCTATGGTTCCTTCGCATTGCTTGAGGAAATGGGCTTTGCGTTTTGGCATCCCTTGGATCAGCTTATCCCGCCAGAGTTGCCTACGACTTTTGCTGAGTTGAGTTTACGTGAGGAGCCTTATTGGCCGATTCGTGGTTTTCAAATTCACACGATGCACCCAACCGATATGGCCAACGTTCTCAATGGTTGGGGCTATACGTCCAAGGATGATGAAGAGGGCTTCGAAGCCATGCGGTCTGACTGGGACAAGGTTCTACTCTGGATGGTTGCAAACCGTCAGAATCATGTTCACTGGGTGTTGCTCTCGGCGCAAGCATGGGAAGAGTGGGCCTACAGTGAAGAGCGTCTCGGCCGTTTAACCAAGCTTGTTGAGCAGGCTCATAGCTATGGGCTTCGCGTAGGCGTTGATGTACCGATTGCTCTTGAACAACAGCATGCGTTCCGTTTGATTCCTAACCAAGGTGAGCTTGCGGATGAACTTGCAGATATGCGCGGTCGTATCGATTACTTGATGCGTGCGGGTTTTGATTACCTAGCCAGTGAGAGTGGAACCAGTGAGTTCACCCATCCTGAGCCGTCTCGTATGCTCAGCTGGATGGACGAGATGGCCAGCTATCTTGATGAAGCCTATAATTCAGTTGCCTATATGAAGATTCATATTTCGTCAGGGCAGGTTGCAGAAGGTTATGCAGATCCAGTTACTGGGGAAGACATCAACTTTAACTTTCTAACGTATCATGCGGATCAGCGTTTGGGCATTTTACCCCACACCGTGCAGCACTACGCCTTGGATGACCCAGCGCCGACCTACGGTAACAATGGCTTTGCTCATATGCGTGAATATCTACAGCAAGAAGCAGGGCGCCGACCGACTGTCTGGCATCCCGAGACAGCTTATTGGGTAAGCTTCGATATTGATGTGCCTTTGTTTCTCCCGATTTATGCTCATCGCCGACTACACGATTTACGTTTACTCGGTCAGGATGAAATCTCCGGAAATATGGCAGTTGACGGTGCACGGATGGACGGACAGATGGTTTTCTCAAGTGGCTGGGAATGGGGCTATTGGCTCAACGATGCCGTCAGTGCTCGCGCTGTTTGGAACCCTCGCCTTGAAATGGCGACGGATGAAGATGCCATGGCCGATATTCTTCAGCGTATGTTAAAGCCATTTGGCGGCGCAACATCCGCGGTAACCACGCATTTGCAAACCGTGATGCAAAATCAGATGGAACTATTGATTGAGGGTCGCGTGAACGGACAGCTACCCTCTGAGGTGAATCGGCGCAACGGTCAGGCTTATATGTCTGGTGCTGATGCTTGGGACGACGTAGCGGATGTGGCTGGATCAATTCCAGGTGTGCCAGCATTTGCTCACCAGCCGGATAAGCTCGGGTTGGTTGAGATGCGCAGCCCTTTGCATGACCCTCCAGGATACAGCTCAGAAATTGACCCATTGTTGACAGCCATGGAGAACCAGTTTGGCGAAGACCTTGAAGTGATGCGCGCTTTAGAGAGCCAAATACCCACGCACGTGTTACCGTATTATGATGAATTGATGGACAGCCTGGAAATCAATGCCCTTCGTGCAACTCAAATTCATGGACTTTATGACTATGTCGATGGCTATTGGGATACTCCGCAAGATGAGCGGATGGAGAGAATGAACACTGCGAGGACTGCGCTTGATGATGGACTGGTATTGGTGGCGGAGCGTGAGAACCACTACCGGCTAGATCCAGAGCGCGTGGCCAGCTGGACGCCAAATCCTACAGCTTATGATTACCGGTTTATGTGGACAACGCGAACGCTCTTTTACTGGTGGCGAGATGAAGGCAAGGCTTTTGAGGCGCCAGTCTCACCTTGCTACATGAACCACATCAATCCCTTTGAGGTTGCTTTTGGTGAAGGCATCTATGTTCAGCTTGGTGAACTTGCCAACTGGGTATTAGACGATGTGCCTGGCGTAGGCAGCTTGGCTGAGTGCTTTGTAGCGCCGCCTGTGGAGCCGATTTTGCCACCTGAGGGCCTCCGTTAAGAGCGTCCCAAATGAAGAAACCCCCTTTGCTATACCGGGGCTAGCGGACAGCAAAGAGGGTCTATATTCTATCGCATTTATAGTTGTATTCTTATTCTATACGACTTTATCGTTATTCTATTTTGATGCGGTCTGGCCTGGCTTAGCTTAGCGCTGAATATCTACCATCTGTAATTCGTTGCCGTGTGTATTGAATTCACCCGTGAGTGTGATGCTCTTACCGGCACATGTTGTTGCGGTAGCCGTTACGGATACGAAACCATAATGGTTGTAGATTGAGCGTTCGCTTGTAGGAGCGACGCCATCGAGGTCGTTACTGAGAGTGACTTTGAAGTTTGAAGCCGAGGGAGCTGCTTTTTGAAGCGCTTTGGCTGCCGTGGCTTTGATAAACTGTCCGAGCTCAGGGTTGGCTTCAGTGCTGGTTGTGCTGAAGGTTCCGTCGAATGTTGGGCTGGTTCGAATGGCGATAGCTGCAGACATGTGGCTCTCCTGGGGCTTGGGTGTTGTGCATTCATTATCGGCGTCAGCTTTACGAAGTTGCTTAAAAGTTTATGCTTGGTTTATAAAAAGTCGTTTATAATGAATAAAGCCCAAAGATTTTAGTGGCTTATATCAACCGTTTTTTTGGAGGTAATCTTTAAATTCATAGCTCGAGGCCAAGATAGAAGGACTCTTATGGTGTCATCAGCCCCTGAGGTACCGGCTTAGAGAGCCACGCCTCATTAGAAAATGGGTATAAATGGTGGGAGTCGAACGCGTGGCTCTAGACTGGGTAAGAAGATTTCTGATTGGAACGCAGTGGTGAAGCCTAAGTAGAAGTAGTCTCGTTGATTGATACTTTAAGCGGAAAGCTACCGTCGCGTGTGGTTAATTCTATCAAAAATTGATGCTCGGCATTTTCTGCAAAAGTCAGCGGCCTATTTTGATGACTCTGGGGAAGGCCCAAGCGCACCGGGTAAACCGATGCGAGATCTTTGAACGTTGTTCCAAACATCACATTTAGAAGTTCACTGAGCCCATCGATTAGGAACTCATCATCGAGTTCATCTTTTGGAATACCGAGGAATGCTGAGCAAACATTGATGGTGAGTGCGCGCTGCCATCCAACGCTCACTTCAATTTCCGCTGCGCCTTCCGCGCGAAGTGTGCCTTGGAAATCATAAGTAGCGGCAGGACTATCGCCTACAACATAGACTACGCTGTCAATTTGGGTTTGGCTGCCGAGGACCAGGTTGAAAGTTTGCTTGGTCATTTCAGCAATGGTCCGAACCGCAAAACGCATTCGGTTGGAAATATTCTCAGGGTACACAATGGGCGTCTTGAATATAGCGGCTAAGACTGTGGCGACTTTCTCTTGAGTCACAGGCTTTTCGATGTAGGAGTGAGCGCCGAGAGCTAAACCCTTTTTGATATTTTCTCGGCCCACCAAGCCGCTTTGTAAAATAACCGGAACATCTTTCCAACGTTTGATGCTGCTAAACATTTCACATAGCAGCCAACCATCGATTTCTGGCATCTTAATGTCTAAGAATATGAGGTCGGGTTTGTTGCGCGCCACTTCACCAATGGCTTCAAGCCCAGAGGAGATAGCTTGAACATTGGTTAGGCCGGTATCTTCTAATAGCCCTAAGAGCATAGCAGCGCTCGTCGGCGTATCGTCGATGATTAGAATGCGCGGATTTTCAACTTTTTGTGAAGTGAGTTGCGATGTCATCCAATGGACTTCCAGGTTGAGAGCGGACAAAAACGATGCCGAGCTTTGGTTCCCTGATAATAACGATTATTTTGGGTACGGGCCAGTCTGTGAGGATGTAAGGGCTTAGAACCCCATTAATTCTGAGAAGTGAGCCGGGCAAAACGTGGTGTCGTCAGACGATTTGGCGCGTGCTGCCAAGCAATCGGAGCAAATCTCGCCTTCGGTGTAGGTCTTTTGGGTACGTTCTTCTTGACCAAGGTTCTGTAATTGCTCTTCAACGCTTGAGCGCTTCAGGGCGTGGGGATCCCAGCCAGGCTTGTTACGAAGCTTGGCAGCCCCTTCCGAGGCCGCTTTTTTCTTCTGGCGATGGCTGGTCATTTGGAAGCAGAGAAGGACGTCAAGAGGCTCTTAAGAGCACTGCTCAGTAACATCCGCAGTGATGGTGATTTCAACTTCGGTCCAAGTTTTGGATACACCGTCGTCACCGGTATGCAGTGCTTCACATGTTTTGTGGATGGAATCGAAAGCACCCTGAAGACTGAAATCAAGCATGTCGATAACTGCTTTCGCCACAAGAGTGCCTTCTTTGACACCTCCGTGCTTAAGCTGAGCCGACTTTGTTACGCCGTTCATGGTGACGTTGGTTATGAAGATGCCCGTATCTTTTCCGCTGGTTGCGCCAGTAATTTTTGCTGAGATTTTTGCCTGCTCGGCAAACTTTCCGAAGAACGCAGAAGCAACGGTGGCATTTCGGGCGGGGTTACCACTTTCGATTGACGCGCCTTCGATTTCGGCAGAGAGGCCAGTAAAAGCTGCGGTGAGTGTATCACCTGGCTTTATTCCGCTTATTTTTACACTGTTGAAGGTACCACCGACGGCCACCTTTTTGGTGGTCTTGTAAGCAGTCCATCCAGGGGTCAGTTTGGTAATAGTGTAGGTGCAATCTGCGGGTGCTGCTTTATCAACCACTGCTTGAGCTTCCGGCGCCGCCTTTTCAGCCGCTTGCTTCGCAAGTGCTTCTTTATTGGCAGCCTCTTTGGCCTGGATTTCTGGGCTCTTGGAATTACATCCTGAAGTAAGGCCCACCAAAAGTAGAAGTATAGCGAAAAGACGCATCGTGATTTCTCCTGAGTGATTTGTTGGAGACTATGCAGAATTTTGAGTTTTTGCGCAAATTCAGTTCATTTTTTGGAGGAGGTTACTTCTCGAACGCACGCCCGAGTGACATCGGTATCTTCCCAGGGTTCAATGGTTTCGCACTGATAGCGTTGCAGTACCCGTTGCCGTGAGCGGGGTAAAAAGGTGCGCCCCGGATCTCCGAGGAAAACCCGAGTGCCGTTCTCCACAGCGCTTTCGAGCCAGTCGATGACCACGGTGGCCAGTGGTTCTTCGTAGCAGACGTCGCCCGCCAGAATGATGTCGACTTTGGGTGGAGGTGATTCGAGTAGATTCGAGGCAGAGAAGCCAACGGTGACTTTGTTGAGGCCTGCATTGAGTTGCGTGGCATATTGGCAGATGGGGTCGATGTCGTTGGCCATCACATGGGCGGCGCCGCACTGAGCCGCGGCAATAGCGGAGAGCGCACAGCCAGATGCGAAATCCAGCACACTTCGCTCTACGATTTGGTCAGGGTTGTCTAGAATGTAGCGTGCGATGGCCTGACTGCCCGACCATGCAATCGCCCAGTAGGGGTTGCCGAAAGGAGAACTCTCTAAGTCTTCCTCAGTCATTTTCCCGAGGGTGCTTTTGGGATCGAGTAAATGCAAAGGGATTTCGGGAATCAAGCTGGCACAGACCACGTGCGTCTGAGCGAGTATAAACGTTGCATCAAAGGGTGGGTGAAACATGCTTTCGAAATGCTCTCAGGTTGAAGGAGGGTCCGAGTGCTTATCCCATTCTTCGCTTAAGCCTTAAACCCACTTGTAGAATTTTATCAATGAGAGGGCCGTATTCAATTCCAAGCGCTTTCGCGCTGGTGGCAAATTCATCATTTTTCGCAATGTTTGGATTGGGGTTTGCTTCAAGCAGGTAGAACTGCCCTTCGGCGCTAACCCGGTAATCAAGCCGAGCGTAGCCGCTTAAGTGAAGTCGCCGGTAAATTCTCTTTGAAAGCTTCGCAAGCTTGTTTTCAAATGCTTCATCAACATCTGCACGTTTCCACTTTATGCCATGGCGCTCTTGATATTTCTTGTCCCATTTTACTTTCTCGGTGGCGATTTTGTTCGACCCTTCGAGCATGTTGTTGAAGTCAATTTCCCAGGTTGGCAGAACTTTGAGCCGCTCCGTTCCCATAATGCCTACGTAGACTTCACGGCCGTCGATATACTCTTCCACAATAGCGTCGGTTTGAATGTGGTTGTGGATGAAAGCGATTCGCTCTTGCAGCTTTTCATCTGTATCCACAACGGATGCTTGAGAGATGCCGTAGGATGCCTCTTCAACCAATGACTTAACGATGAGAGGGAATTCTAAGTGACGTGGTCTCCGCATTTTTTTACCAACCGGGAAGACGGCGAATTTAGGTACCGGAACACGGTGGTAGCTTAGTACCTTCTTGGATAGCGCTTTGTCTCTAGCAAGCATCAGACCGCGAGCGCGGCAGCCAGTATAGGGCTGACCCATCAATTCAAGATAATTGACGACCAATTGGTCGTACATGCATTCACCGTGAAAGGCTTCAATGAGATTAAAAACAATGTCGGGCTTGCTTTGTTCTAGGGCAACGCGGATTGGAAGGATTTCTTCCCCAAGGCCAACCGGAATCACCTCATGACCTTGGCTACGAAGCGCTTGAACCACATCAAACTCAGTTCGCCATTTTTCGTGCTCTTTCGGACTGACACCTTCGAGGCTATCGGGCGGCATGAGCTCTTTATGCATCAATACGACCACGCGTTGTTTCTTCATAGCACAACCCGTTCTCGGTGAGCGTGAAGGCTTTGAGTGGTCCGCATGGTAAGAAGGATGGCAAAGTCTACGAGTATTTTATCTTCGTCCTCATGGACCCTCAAACCGAGTTCACGGCATCTGCCATGCATATGTGTAAAAACCTGATCCAATGTGAATTCGTATTCGCCGGTCCAGCGCGCCACTTGCTTACGAAGCTTGCGGCGATTGCGGCGTAAAAATGCCGAGGCAGCTTGCTTGGATTTGTGGTCAGGACTGTCGGAAAACAGGCGTTTTAAGTCTCGGTCGTAGATATCGGGAAACCCTTTGCCATATCTTGCTTGTTTCTGCTCGTAGTATTCTCTGAGGGTATATTTCAAACTACGAAGGTTATCGATTTGCTTACGGCTTTTGACAGGAGGCGAAGTGCCTTCTAGTTCTTCCATTAGCTCATTGACGTAATTTAGTTTTTGAAGAGCTGGCCAGCCTTTGTATCGGTTTTTCCATTTAGTCCCGGGTTTGAGCCAAACGGCAAAGGTCTCTGCGAAGTCTTCTACAGGGTGGCTTTGAGCGTACCAGTAATAGAGATTGAGGACGAAGCGTTTGCTACCCGGTTTGGGCGTGTATGTTTCGGGATAGTGAACCGTGGCCCTTCCAAATGTTTTTTGCCAATTTCTCTTTCGATGCAATCGAAAAGCGTTTTGGATGGCGTGTCCGGTTTCGTGCCGCATAAGTTTCATACACCAGGGCAGGTTACCACCTTCCACTTCAAGCATTTGTTGTCGTTCAAGTTTGGCCAGGCGGGGATGCGCTAAGTAAAAAGGAATCGCAAAGCCTGAAATACCGTCAGGACAAAACCATTCTTCACTGAGCCAAACATGGGGCCGAAGTTTAAGTTTTCTTTTTTTCAGCTCATCGTAGAGTTGTTCTACCGGTCGCTCCAGCCACGAGTCTTTGATGGTGAGGCCCAGCTCACTGATTGGAACTTCCATCAGGTCTTCATTGGAGTAGCTTTCCCAGAAGCGCTTGGTTGTGCGGGTGGATTTTCGTTTTCGAGTGCTCATGATTTCAATACAATTTACGCACAGACGGAGCTGACGGGCAAATCCGAGAGATCGACTGAGCATAGGCTTGGGAGCACGGGCCTTAGTGTTTCGCCGTCACTTCCGCAGACAGTTTATCAATGAATGATCCAATGCCGGTGATTTCTTCTTCAGAGAAGTGGTTCTGGAGTTTTGCATAGCTCTTGGTGTTACCCATCATATTTCTCGCATCTTGAACAAATGCGTTCATGACACTGGTAAAGTGCATATTGCTAAATTTCCAATTGGTATGGGACGGGTCGGTGTCATCTTCGCTCGGGGATACATTGACGTTGATATAATCTATCATCCACTTTTTGCGTTTGTCGTATTTTTGAAACCTTTGAGCCAGTCGAGAAACCATTCTGAGCACGCAAATAATAGACTGCTGATTGTTATAAAATTCTTCCCAAACTGCACCAGCCTCACTGTCTTCGTTATTTTCAAGAATCGCCGCATGGATATGGGTGACTTCATGTCGGAGCTCATCGAATATTTCACTTCCAATGAGACCCTTGAAGGCATCAAGAATCCCAGTGACGGCAAAGCGGGGAAGTGCACCGCCATAGATGCCCATCTCGCTTCGCCCTTCAATCTGATTTTCAAACCGACTTACCAGTAAGCGCCCTAGAATATTCTGGCGCCGGTGGCTGAAATCGTTGTCATCGTCCCAGGAGTTGAGTCGCTTCAATGTTTTATAAAGAACACTTGAAAGACGGTCATAATCACGAGCCGATTCCTGGCAAAGAAACTTTATTTCCTTTTCACCAATCGGCCCATTTCGAAGAATGAGCTCGTCGAGAAGACGTTTTTCAAGCTCTCGGATAATGGAGGCGAGTCTCGGCGCTTGGCTTTTCGCAAAGCGCTTCAAACGAGGGTCTTCATCATGGCTCATAGATAAAGTGTAGCGCTGCCCGGATCACCAGCGCAATGAAAGACCTGTTTTATATTAAGAACGATTGAAAACAGCCGCTTAGAGCGGCCTGTTAAGTTATTTAAGATGCATTCTGGAAGCTTTGGTCCTGTTTAGCCCCTAAGTGAAGGTTGGTTGATACGAGTGATTGGACTCTTGAGAGGAGCGAAAACGAAGTTCGGTGGCATTCATGAATGGCTTGGTGGGCTTTTAATAGGCTGGTTCATCCGTAAAGAAGCAGTTAAGATAAAATCCTCGGGGGAGATTCATGAAAACAAAATTAAGGCGTGTGTTGAGTGCCGTGTGCACATTGGGATTGGCTTTGGTGCTCTCAGGATGTTTTTCGCAAAATCATGGTCGCTGCGTTGATGAGAGCGACTCGGACGAAGCAAGAGAGTGGGTCTGGATATATGAGAACATGGGTATTGCCGCGAACCGCAAATGTATTCTGTGTTACTTAGACGGTACTGACCCTAATGACCGTTGTTACTATGTTTACAACGAAGATTTTCTCGGCAATCGCACTAAAGATACCTGCAAACAATACGCGTGCAGCGACGATCCGGGTACCGGTGACGCGTGGCAGCAAGGCCATGGCGGACAAGGTATGATTGATGAATTTTTCGCTGCTTATCAGAATGAATAGAGCGGATTAACTTGCAGTAGAACGGGAATTCCGTTGATACCTAGCGGTCTCGTAATTTGCTAAGGAGTACCAACATCTCAAT
The DNA here is from genome assembly GCA_018668695.1 of Deltaproteobacteria bacterium. Lineage (NCBI taxonomy): Bacteria > Pseudomonadati > Myxococcota > Myxococcia > Deltaproteobacteria bacterium. The sequence continues at coordinate 33,628 of JABJBS010000319.1, read as the reverse complement.
ATAGAGCCATACGAGAGTAACCATAACTCCGAATGCGCCGTACCATTCCATGTGTTTAGGGGCACCAGCCTCTACACCACCTTCAACTGAATCAAAATTGAGCACGAGGTTCATGGCTGCGATTGCAACCACGATAAGGCTGAAGCCAATTCCCATGATGCCGCCGCCCCGGATAAACGGTATTTCCGCTCCGAAGAAACTCATAATCATGCTTACAAAATAAAGCATGAAGATGCCTGAGGTTGCCGCTACTACGCCGAGTCGGAATTTGTCAGTGACTTGGATAAAACCAGATCGGTAGGCCAGCAATAGCCCTCCCAAGGTTGCGAGTGTGCCGAAGGCGGCTTGCATAGCAATACCAGGATAGCTCACTTCAAACATCGCTGAGATGGTTCCGAGAACAAGGCCTTCCAGCAAGGCATAAACGGGAGCAGATATATGGGCCACGGTGGGTTTGAATATGGTTACCAAGGCAGCAATGATGGCCAGAATAGGGGCGCCCATGAGGAGCCACGCGGGTGGTGAGGGCAATGCCCCAACCGCTACATTGGCTGAGCCCGGAAACACAACATTCCACGACCACATTGCCGTGATGAGGGCTAGGCCCAGTAAGATAGCTGTCTTGTTAACGGTTCCGTCGAGAGTCATCCGCTCAGTACTCGATGCGGCGTTTTGTCTGGCTTTATGAAAGATTTGCTCACCCATGGCAGGGTTTGTCGTGCGAAACATGCTTACTCCTTGAGGCGTTTATGGAGCCATCTCTAGTACTTTAGGCATCTGAATGCCAATGACAAGTGGGGTTTGTAATTGATTACTCAGGGTTTTAAAACTTGTGTACCAAAGACCGTGCGAACAAAGATTGCATACTACTGCGCAAGAAATGTTGTTCAACGCGCGTAAAGTGGCGCCGGTTCTATTGTAAGTCGCTGTTTTATATAGATTTAAGTTTTGGCACAACATCTGCTCCTCCTGGAGGACTTCCCCTTTTTTACTCGACCCAGGAGACCCCCGTTGCGAATTATTTCATTAGCTTTTGCAGTTCTCTTTCTTGTGCTTGGCGGCTTGAGTGCCTGCAGTTCACCAGACAGCCTGATGCCCACAGTGAATGAGGCCGATGGAGAAATATTGGTTGGGTTGACAGCGATTTCCGCGCCGCTTTTTCCACGTTACATCCTCTTTTATGAAATTGAGGGCGAGGATTATCCGGCGAGCCCAGGCGCAACGTGGGATTGGGTTCAAGCTGAGGAACCCATGATGACGTTTCCAGAGATGATGGACTTTTGTTTAGACCACGAACCGTATGCGTCTCAGATTACAGTAGCCACGGGAGAAACTGTACTGACTCGCGAGCAGCTTGACGCCAACTATATTGCAATCTCGTCGTGTGCTTATGACGTAGATCTTGGATTTAGAAGTAAGCCGTATTGGATTCCCCAGTTTCTCGAAGAAGTAGATGCTTGTGCACACGAGCTGGGCGAAGGTTGGGCAATGCCTACCGAAGAGTTTGTGATGGCTCAGGATTCAACTTTTTTTGAAGAGTATGCAGCTCAAAATAGCGCAACAGCCAATACCGAAAATACAGCGTCGATGTATTTCTCGCTTTCACTCTTCGTAACTGGCAGTGATGGCCAGCTCAAAGTAGCCACACTGGAACCCGGCGATCCGCAACCATCTCGTGTACGCGCACTGCCTGAACGGCTCGACCGGTCCGTCCATATTGAAATGCCGTTTGAGGACGATGATGAGGCGAGTATTTGGAATACGCAAACCATCGTGGTTCGCTGTTTTAAGGATGCGATATAGCGCTTTAAGAGATGCCATCCCAGCTATAGGCGACACCCAGGGTTAAGCTGTAGCCGGGTGATGCGAATCGAGTGTAAAGCAGGGTTCCGTAAGAAAAAACCAAGTGTAGATTCTTTTCAAGTGGATCAGCGGTTACACCTAAGCTCACTTCCATCGATACGGTTTCACGGCTGGTTAAGAGCGTGGGCTCTGGATCTTTTGCCACATTGAGCAGTGCTTGGCTGTAGACGCTCACGTAAGCTTTGTCTGGAAATAGCCAGACCCCGAGTTGCATTTTGAGATCGACGCCGTCCACGTAGTAGCCAAATCTTTTGCGATAACCAGCAGAGCCGGTGAGCCAACCCGGTATCACTGAGAGAGATAGCCCGTAATCGATGCGTGTTGTGAGGTCGTAATTGCCATCTCCCAGATCAGGAAAGCTGGTTTGCCACGCACTAAGCTCTCCGGGCAGTTGCTGGCTGGTTACGGGAGTATAAAGCGGCACCACCAAGTCCATGCCTACAACGAGATTCAGGCTACTCCACGGCGCCCATTCTACGGAGAATCGGCCATCACCGAAGTCTGCATTGCGAAAAGCCGCATCCGATGCGGCTGAGTTGGCTGCGAATATGAATGGAAGTTGAACTATTACCTGAAAGGGGCCCGGAAGGCCCACTTCGCTGTATAGGCTCAGGCTATAAGATGAAAAGGAAAGGTCAGTTTCTTCTGAAGCGCGATAGTAGCCATCTGATTGAAAGTAAGTGGTTGAGAACTTCGCGTAGCCGGCTCCGGTGTCTTTAAGCCAAGGTCCCGCCTGAGCGATTGTTGGAACGAGGAGCAATAAGAGGGCCGTGCATAACTTACGCATAGAGTGAACCTACGTAATCTTCATAACCGTTGTATCTAAGTGTTGGAATCGTTCCGGTTCCACCGAGCGGGCGTTCTTCAGCTTGTGACCATCTCGGATGGGGTTCGTCGGGATCAACATTGGATTCGAAGCTGTATTCAGTGGGCCCAATACTGTTCCAGAAGGTTGCTGGTTGCTCCGCGGTGAGTTCAATTTTTACGAGCGATTTTGGATTTTTATACCCGTACTTCCAAGGCACCACGAGCCGAATGGGTGCACCATTTTGAGTAAGCAATGGCTTCTGGTAGAGCCCCATGGCGAGCAACGTAAGCTCATTTTGGGCTTCGTCTAAACGCAGTCCCTCGGTGTAGGGCCAAGGGTATTGCGGAATGAGGTTTACCCCAGGCATCGTTGCAGGGTCATTGGCCGATATGAAGCGAACAAATTTGGCTTCAGGGGTGGGCCGCACCGCCTCGAGCAACTTGCTCAATTGAAAGCCTGTCCACGGAACGACCATGGACCAAGCCTCAACGCAGCGAAACCGGTAGAGGCGTTCTTCGAGGGTGAAATTCTCAACCAGGTCATCCAACGAGAAGGTCTGTGGGTTTTCCACGAGGCCGCCGACTTCCAAGTTCCAAGGGTAGGTCGGAAACTCGGATGTGAGGGTACAAACCTTGTCTTTGAAGACTGTGAATTCGTAGTAATTGTTGTACTGCGTAGCGAGCTCTGCCGGCGTGTGGTCACGGTCGGTGACTTCAAAGCCAGTGTTGACGGAGGCGGGGTAGTAGGCGTCGTGGGGTGGAGGAAATGCGTTGGTTTGGCAGTCTCCGTAAATCGGATCTGAGGTTCCGGTATCTGTTCCCGTGGTGCCAAGCGGGTTGCCATCAATGGATAAACCGCAGCCAGCCAAAGTCAGTGCCGCGCCGGAAAAGCCAGCTTTTTGGAGCCATTGCCGTCGACTCAGGTAGAGCGCTTCCGGGGTACTTCGTGTGTCAGGACCTGCCCATTTTGGAGCTTTGAGGATGGCGTCCAGCAAACGGTTGTTGAAATCATTCACGTAATTACTCCTGACAAGAATCACGACTCTAGTGGACCCGATGTGATTGTGAAAGAAGAATTTTAGAGATGGTATCGGCTTCGGCTGGGAGCGATATCTGTGAAAAAACTTCGGCCCGCCCTTGACGTATTGCGTCATGCCGTGCTTTCTTCGGTTTTGCGCAATGCGTCATGGATTGGAGAAAGAATGAAGCACGTGGTTATCGTCGGCGGGGGTTTTGCGGGTTTAAATGCAGCTCGAATTTTAGGTGGTCAAAAAGGCGTCTCAGTGACGCTGATTGACAGACGTAACCATCACCTTTTTCAACCTTTATTGTATCAAGTGGCGACAGCCGGTTTGAGCCCCGCAGAGATTGCGGCTCCAATCCGGACGCTTTTGTCGCGCTTCTCAAATATCTCGGTTTTGCAAGCGGAGGTTCGCAATGTTGATTCGCGTGCGAACACGGTTCACACCGATCACGAGGAAATATCTTATGATTATCTTCTTCTGGCTTGTGGCGCGAGCCACTCGTATTTCGGGAATGAACATTGGGAAGCGCATGCTCCAGGCCTTAAAACCATCGAACAGGCAACCGAGATACGGCGTAGGGTACTCACAGCGTTTGAGCGAGCAGAACGAGCTCGAGACAGAGCTGAACTTAAAAGAAATCTCACATTTGTGATTGTTGGTGCCGGTCCCACTGGGGTGGAGCTGGCGGGCGCAATCGCTGAAATGAGCCGATTTACGCTCTCTCAGGAATTTCGCTCCATCGATCCAGGATTGACCCGAGTGATTCTCATTGAGGCAGGACCACGTATTTTACCCATGTTCTCGGACGCTCAGTCTGCCATTGCGATGCGTGATTTGGAGAAAATCGGGGTCCAGGTATGGACTTCGAGCATGGTGACGAGCATCGACGAGGAAGGTGTTGAGATAGGCAGTGAACGAGTCGAGGCAGCCACCGTGGTTTGGGCAGCAGGGGTGAAGGCGCCTGAGCTGAATAAAGCTTTGGAGGGTGAGAAAGACCGCCAGGGCCGGGTTGTTGTTCAGGAAGATTTAAGCCTCGAATCCTCACCGAATATTTTTGTGGTGGGGGACCAGGCACATTTCGCTCATAACCGTGAGGCACCGTTACCTGGTGTGGCGCCGGTAGCTTTGCAGCAGGGTAAATGGGCAGCCAAGAACATTCTACGAGACCTCAAAGAGCAGGTCCGGCTGCCGTTTGTCTATACAGACAAGGGCCAGATGGCCACCATAGGCAGGAGCAGGGCTATTATGAGCTTTGCCGGTATGGAATTCAGAGGGTTTTTCGCATGGCTCAGCTGGCTCTTAGTACACATTTATTACCTAGCCGGTTTTCGAAACCGGGTATTCGTGGTCATGCAATGGGCTTGGTCTTACATGACATTTCGCCGATCAGCGCGCTTGATTGTCGATAAAGAGTGGCGCTCGTTCCCTCCAAATCCGGTAAAGTCTACTAAAGTTCTATAGAAATCCGTCGAAACTCTTTCTGAGGGCCTGTGGTCCGAGGAAAGAGCGCGATTTTGAAACGAGAGTCATCTGACATAGACCCAGTTCTCGTGAGGATGCTTGAGCGGCGTAAGCATTACGTTGCGAGCGAAGCTGATGTCGAAAGCGGAGCAGCGTCCCGGATGCTTGAAGAGCAAGGCGTGGTTTTGATTCCTGGTTTTTGTGACCGCAACACATGCGAGCGCCTGCTTCTATCCATCAGCCGACTACGTGAAACTGTTCCTGTCAAAATAGCTGAGCCGGAACATCGCAGTGATGTGCCACTATTGTATGCAGGCTTTGCGGAACAGGTTTTCGCGCAGGCGGTACCGCTTGTTGGTGAAATCCTTGGAGACCGTTTGACGGATAATCCCGAGGTCGTCGAGTTTTCTTGCATGGTCAGTTATCCCGGAGCCAAACGACAACCTCCGCATCCTGATGTTCGTCACACCGGGGATGTGGCTGAGATGTATTCTGTTTTTATCCCACTTCGAGATCAAGATTTAACGATGGGACCACTTCTGGCTTGGCCTCAGACACATCTAGAATTCCCTGAAACCATACAAATCAGTGAGGCTGTTCCTCTGCACGGCGAGTGTGGGTCTCTGGTCATTATGAATTCGCGTCTATTTCACTGCGGTGGTCAAAATGCTTCTCAAGTAGCGCGCCCCGTATTTTACTTCACGCTTAAGGGTGAAGGCGCAGACCCAATCGGTTCGACCCTCAGTATTTTACCTGAGTTTAAAGGTATGCATTTAAGCGATTTATTTGGCCTCGATGCTATGGGCCATACAGGAAGCGACTCATAGTGAAGCAATTGGATAAAGTATTTATTGTTAATCTACCTCGTCGAAGCGACCGACGTGCTGAGATGGAAAACCGCCTTGAAGCATTGGACCTTCCACCTGAGGTACGGGAGAAATTTGAGTTTTTTCCAGCGGTAGATGGCAGCCAAATCGATGATAAATTCATGGAACAGGGTAACTACGGTGTCTGGGATGCTTGGAAGAACTCGGATTTACCAGTGCATTTTTACCAGCGTGAAATTCGTCAGGGTGAAATAGGCTGTGCGCTGAGTCATGTGAATATCTGGAAGAAGGTTGTTGAGGAAGAACTCGACGAAGTCTTAATCCTGGAAGATGACGCGGGTTTCGATAGACATTTTAAATATTTGTTTGAACGTGCACTGACCTTTTGTCGGCATGCTCGCGAGGAAGGCAAGTGGGACCTTCTTTATCTGGGACGTAATGCTATGACGCCCGATCCGTTTCAGATTCGAAACTTCATAAGTGTGCCGGGCTTTAGTTATTGTACCCATGGCTACATGGTCACTCGAAGTGGTGCAGAAAAGCTTTTAAGCGTTGGTTATGAGCAAGATTTGATTCCTGTGGATGAGTTTTTGCCTGCGATGTTTCATCAGCATATCCGAGCTGACATTCTCGAGCGTTTTGCGCTTGCAGATCCGCTTTGGGCTTATGCGGTTACACCAAATGTTGTGCATCAGGTCGATTATTCCGACAGTGATACGGAGTGCTCTTCTGACACTATCAAGGGCGGAATGCCACCGGCAGCCAAAGCTGCATCCTAATTTATCTCTTTGAATAATTGTTCTTTAGGTAATCCATGGGTGAGCTATGGTTACGAGCAATTCGATTCATTGCTTTCATAAACTCCAATACATCACCTTGATTCTCATCGAGCAACGCCTGGAAATAATGCTGGTTGTTGTTGTACGTTCGAAACTGCATCAGTCTCGGATTGTTCCACTTCTGCTTGGCTAGATGAAGATAATGTCGTGGATGATGAAATGGTGCATCTTGGACACGGGTGACGAGGGATTCGTAGATCTGCGCTTTACGCTCACGTTTGGTAGCGTCGGGAACAGAAGGGTCGCGGTATAGTTTATCAAGATCTGCATAGAGGTTTTTAAGCAAGACACGCCAAGTACTCTGGTCCTCTAAGGAACGTTTTGCTCGTTGGAGAGTCCGGCTTTGGACACCATATTTCGCCTCAAGAAATTGCAGTGCTGCCGCATTGCCCACAAAGTTTGCTACACTCTCGTTGAAGTTCACACTTCCCGGTAGCCAGATGGTGACGTGGGTGAGTTCATGGAGAATCACTCGGGCAACTGTCCATTCGCTCCACTGCAACATGGATGGCAAGACAGGATCTTCAAAGTAGCCAAGGGTAGAGTAGGCACCTGCGGTTCTAAGGTAAGTTTCCAAGCCGGCGTCTTGTAATTGTTCGACTTGCTCAAGTGCTTCATCTTTTTCAAAGAAGCCCAGGTAAGGAACGGTACCAACAATGGGAAACCACCATGTTGCCGATTCAAAAGCCAGGGGCTGTGAGGCTGATACGTTCCAAATGGTATGGTCCCAGCCCATCGCAATGGTGCCGTAGAGTTCGCCCACATGAAGCCCAAGGTGAGAGCCGAATCCGCGCACTTCTTCAATCACATCTAAAGTGCGGCGCTCTTCAAGGCTGAGTTCGCCACTGGCTCTTGCTTCGAGATTGGGTACGCGGCTGTTAAGCATACTAAACTGATAGGTTGCCGACTTCGCAATATAGGCCACGCCACAGCCAGGGAGGCTGGATAGAGCAATAAGAATGGCTAAGAGGCGAAACATTTAAGAAGTGTATTGAGAGCGAGGGCTTGGAACAAGGTCGGTGCCTACTGCTTTTTGGATTTAGCTTTACCGGTATCGATAGCTTTCAGAAACAAAGCTACAGAATGCTGCTATTAAACTGGCGCGGAGAAAATACCGACACTCCATAAATCCCCCCGATTAAACGAGGGGATTTTTTGGGAATCTAGTTGTTGGCAATATCGCTGCAAATCCAGCTGATTCGACACGCATACTGCGCATTGCCGCCAATCATACCCGTGATGGCTTGACCGGCAGGGCAGAGCTGATCACCGTAATCGCCGCCGCCGCTTGCGTTACCCATTCCATCAGCGGAGGAGGTGTACCCAACGGTACTTCCTGCTGCGACGTCTGCAATACTCATGCAGCGTCCACGCACATAATCTAAGTGGTCACCAGCACGGACCTGACCGCCGACCATAACGTGGCCTGCAGAGCAGTAGTAAGGACCAACATTGCTGCCGCCGCTGCTGTAACCGTTAGCAGAAGTGGTTGTGATGCCACCCAAAGAACCATCGGCGAGCAGCTCTTGGCAGATCAGTTTTACGTGGTCAAACCAATCGCCGGTTTGGCCTTGGTAACCAACGGCCACAAAACCCGCAGGGCAACTGATAGTGCTGCTGGAATATCCGCAGCTGCCTTGTTGCGCCAGTGTGGTTGTGCCACCGCCGACTACAATTCCCGTCTCTTCCGGCTCGGAGCAGTCGCCCGCCTCAAGGCCTGTGGTACCGCCAACACAGTCGTCGCAGGTATCAACAAATGCATCGCCGTTGGGAATACCGGCGCAGTCAAGATATGCAACTTCAAGCCGAGGGCGCATGCTTGCATCCGCAAACTCACGCGAGTGGTAATTGGTACGATAGCCAGGGGAGTGAAGACGGACACTGATAAGGCCGTCGTTATCCAGTTCTGCTTGAACAGTTGTGGCCATTTCTTCGGTGGAGTGCTCACCTGTTCGAATCGTGTTGTCGCTGTAATCATACCAGAGCCACCAGCTGCCCAGGCTTGTGCCCGATACCGCCGGGCGGTTGTTCCAGGTGATGCCTTCTTCTGCCCAGGTGTCATCGTCTACGAGGTAAGTATAAACGTTGCCGTCGCCGCCCCAGGCAAATCCTGTGTGTGCGGTGGTTTTGAAGTTAACACTCTCTATATAAGCACCGGCTGGAATATTGGCTCCTAGGTCGAACCGTAAATAGGTTTCGTTGGCGCCGCGGTCCACAATGAGTTCATCAAGTAGTCCGTAGTTGCTGTTGGCGCTACCACTGGTTACGTGTGCATCGGCAACAGGTCCAAATGACACATTGCCACAGGTTGAGCCGTCTCCTTCACACACGCCGCATTCGTCGAGGATGGCATCTCCGCCCCATGTTCCGGTGCAGTCTTCAGTGCAATCGTTCGTAGCGTCGTTATCGCAGACGCCACATTCATCGATGACGGAGTCACCATTCGCAACGCCAGCACAGTCGGCACAGGTTGAGCTGTCGCCTTCGCACACGTCGCATTCATCGAGGATAGCATCTCCGCCCCATGTTCCGGTGCAGTCTTCAGTGCAATCGTTCGTAGAGTCGTTGTCGCATACGCCACATTCGTCCAGCATAGAATCGCCATTTGGGACGCCTGCGCAGTCGGCGCAGGTGGTATTGTCACCGTCACACACGCCGCAATCATCGATCACAGCATCGCCGCCCCATGTTTCTGAGCAGTCTTGAATGCAATCATTGGTAGCGTCGTTATCACAAATCCCGCATTCGTCCGCGAGAGCATCTCCGTATGGGACACCCGCGCAGTCGGCGCATTGCGTATTGTCGCCGTTGCACACACCGCATTCATCAACGACTGCGTCGCCGCCTGAAACGCCAGCACAATCAGGAATTGCTGAGAGTGGATTGTCAACGCTGCATGCTGCGAGTGTTAGGCTCAAAAAAGCAATCGGAAGGATTAAAGAAATACGAATTGCCATCGTTTCCCCCTAGTTGGGCTGTGAGTGTTTCGGGCGAACACCGGGTTCTGGATGACTTCAGAAAACGACTTTCTAACTCTGAAGTTTCGATGTCCCTAAGCAGTATTCACCCGTTGAACAACGTCTAAAATCGTCTAATTATTCAAAATGGTAAGGGAGACACCTGTGATTTGTACGTTTTTCGGATGATGGCTCATATTGGTATACTTTGTTCGGGCCACTTTTGCCGTATCTGTATAAAGTTCTTATTTGGAGCTAAATTGATCTTCTTTGTTCTGAAACAGGATATTGAATGTGGTTAGGGTGCCGTAGGCCTTTGAGATGTATTGTTGCATCTCCAATTTGTCGGTTTTGCTGAGGTCGTCATGGCCATTGAGTTTGGCTTCTAGGACTCGCAATCTGTCTCGGACCATAATTATCTTATGAAAGAATGTTTCAATCGGGACCTCTTTCGGTTGGAGGCTGTCGTCGGCAGGCTTGAGTATGATGGTTCCGCCTTCCCATTTACGCCCCAGCTCCACGTATCCATAAAGTGATTCCTCTTCGAGGAGCTCGCGCAATACTTGTTTGAGGCCATTTCGATCCATGTCGATTTCTCCATCAGTATTACCCATGGTGGGTTTTGAAAGGGTGGGACGCTGTGGTCGTGGGGTATCGTCATCTTGACTGCTTCTTGACCGGGACCGCTTCGCCTTGGTCGGCTTCGGTACCTTAACTTTGCCTTCAAGCGCGGGCTTGAGGTGAAACTTACTGCAAATACTGAGTGTTTCCGAAATGAGTTTCAGTTCGGGGCGAACCCGACATTGTCCGGTATAGAGGCCATCGGGCTCTTTGTTGTGTTTGAGGAAACGCAAACATGAGCCACAGGTGGGGCTGAGCAGGTCCGACATGTGCACGAGGATACGGTAAGGGGCGAGGTGCGTGCAAGACGCTGGAGTGGAGTTTGAGTGGAGAAAGCGCTGGCGGCCATGGGATGGCTTGGGGGAATAAGCGTACTCATGAGCCGCCAGCTAGGGGGTATCTCATGAATTAAACGATCAAGAGGACCTGACAATTCCCTAGAAAACGTTTTAAGTTAAAAATTACTTGCAGGTATTCCCGTTTTTCGGGTTAAACATAATTATTTACTGATCTTAAATACTTGAAACCATCGAGCTCAGGCCTAACACTATTAATGCATTCAAATGGGCTGGGGGCAGGACCATGAACGTACATTCTTTAGAACAAGCAAATCAACTGATGCCGTATCTTCAAGGGATCACTCAAAAGGCAGCAAGCGAAGTCCTTGTGCTTGCGCAAGAGCGAGACCTATTTGAAGTTGATGAACCGGGTTATGATGACTGTGTTGAAAAAATTCAGGGCGTTATCGACATCTGGGTTGACCAAGTTGATCAGGCGGGCGCTAAACCTTGTGGCCTTTGGGCCGTGGATTTTGATAAGGGCGATGGCTACTACTCCTGGAAATATCCTGAACCTACTCTCGAATATTGTCGTAATGACGATCCCGAGAAGGGGGCGGGCAAACGAGAGCTGATTCAGCCTGAAATCGTCCATTAATGACCCACTTACCTTCCTTGATTCTCTTCTCCTTCACATTATTATTTCTGGCTGCCTGCGGAGGCGAATCCGATAACGGGATATCTGAACCGGCTCCTGTCGACGAATCCATCTCCTTCATTGAGGCTTGTCATCAACATTGTGACTTTTCCCATGACGACCCAGAGGACTGTCCCGCAGACTTAACGGAGAGCCTGAATAGCTGTTTTCTAAAATGCGCTGCTGAGGATGACATGGACTTAAGCGAATCATGCGAGTCCACCGGAGTTGCTTTTTATACGTGTACACAGACGCTGTCTTTTATTTGTACAGAAGGCCGAACAGACCCAACTCCAGCGAATCTTTCCGATTGTTCCCTGCAAAGCGGAGAATGGAACGCCTGCTTATTGGGTGGATAGTTTCTTGAGATTTCCTTCGCTGCTGCTCTTGTGGTGGTGTCTCAAAAAGAGAATTTAGACTCAGCTTAGCCTGGGGACAATGATTGCCAAACAGAAATCATTCGATTTGTGAAGTATTATTTTAAATTAATTGAGTACTCATTTTCGGACAAAATTGACATATTTCGGGAAATTGTGGCCGATATAGGTTATGATGTTCTTATCTAGTGATCGACGCGCTTCACGGGGCTGTTTGCTGTGAACGAATGGAGAATAGTGTGGCTGTGTCAGAAGCGCCATATTGCGCCGTTACATTTGATGTTGAGGTTCAGGTGGCACCGATGTACTTGCCCGACGACTCAGCGCCTGAATCAGGATTGCATGTGTTTTTCTATGCAATGCGGCTTATTAACCGCGGTGAGATGGCGGTAGCGGTTCAAACCCGACACTTTACAATTCGAGATGGAAATGGCGTAGAAAGGTCGCTTGAGGATGCCGGAATGCGTGGCAAGCCTGTATGGATCCAGGCCGGCGAAAGCGAAACCTTTTCAAGTTATTGTCCGTTACCAACAGCCTGTGGAAGCATGCGTGGCTTTTTATGGGTAGAGTTTTCTGATGGAACTGAGGCTCGGGTGGAAGTCCCCGTGTTCTTTTTACGTCATCAAGACCATTTATCTGGAGAAGATGGTCTTTACCGTTCCATTGGTTAAATTGTTTATTCGGTGCCGGGGGGCTCCCTTTCAAACATCACATCTTCGACGCTTTCTCTAAAAGCGTCGCTTTCTAAACACCAACTTTTAAAAAGCTCGCGGTCGATTCGAAAGGCTCTTACTTCGCCTTGCGTGGTGACATGAGCAATCGATGGTGCATCCGTAAGCAGCGACATTTCACCTACCAATTGGCCACGACCGAGAAGTGCTAAGTCGATTTCCTTTTTAAAGAATCGACCACCGGTTGAGACCAAGACACGCCCTTCGTCAATGAGATAGACCGCGTCGGGGGCATTGTTTTCTTTAATGAGTTTATAATTGGTTGGGAACTCATAAAGCAGGACCTGTCCTGGATCAGGAGGAAGGGCCTGGAGTGGAGCATCTTGGAAGAGTGGCAGTTCTTTCGAAAGTTTCAGGAGCTCTAGATAGTCACGTTGTGTGGCTTCCGCTACTGCTGGGTCTGCCAAGTCGTTGGGCAGGCTCTCGGGGAGTTCTATTTTGCTCGGTTCGCTCTCTGACTTGTCTCGCTTCTTACCAAAGAGATTACGTAATACAGAGAAGTCGACATCCAGTTCCGGGAGACTGATTCCTGACAATTTCAATGAGCGCTTGACGCCGCCATCTAGGGCACGTTCGGCAACCATGGAGCCGAGGTGGTCTTTGAAGCGATTGTTTTTATCTAAGAGGTATTCAAAGAGTGCGCGGCTTAGTGCGAATACTTTTGTGAGACCCACACCTTTTACCGTGGCGTTGGCGGGTTCATCGAGAATGATAGACATCTCCCCAAAAACATTACCAGGAATGAGGGTCGCAGAATGAGTTGGTTTTCGAAGTAGGTTGGAATGGCCCCATACGTCGACTTGCCCGTCATAAATAATAAAGAAAGCTTCACCATGCTGCCCCGACTGAACCATGGCAACACCGGCATCGAATTCGAAAAGTTCAATGCGTTTGCATATTTCACCAATGACCGTGTCTGGGATGTTTTGGAAGAGGTGGAGGCCGCGCACATATCGAATAAGCCACGCGTAATCCTCGGGGGTCATCGCCAGCTTGCGGTACCCACGCTCACGCGCCTCCAGGGGGTCCAGGTCGAGTAGTTCTTCTCGTTCATCATCGTTTTCTCGCTCATCGCCGAGTTCGTATCTTTTAAAAAGTTCAGGCGGAAGAATTTGGCGATTGAGCTGAAAAAGGCCGCTCTTGTCTTTTACTGCTTTGAGAAGACCGGGCTCGCCCGGAGAGTTACCCTCGGGTTCTACAATTAAGATAGAATCAGGGTGGAGATGGTTTAAGAGCTGGGCGCCGAGGTGAAGCTGAACATCATCAGATAATTCCGGCACCACATGGCGCATCAAGACGATATCACAGATCGGTATAGATGAGAGGCTGTCACAAAGGTTGAGGGTATTGAACTCAATGCATTCTCGAATTTCATCACTGAAGCGAATGGTCTCGTCCTGATTTTCGATAAACTGCTCTTTCCAAGGTTCAGGAAACTCTTCGGTCATCTGCTCTTCAGAAATTTCGCCTTCTCTTGCACGTTGAATGTTGTCTGGACAGATATCGGTTCCCAGAATTTTGAGAGTCCACCTCTCTGGGTGGTCAATATTGCTCTTGAGGTACATTGCAATGCCGTAAGCTTCGGCTCCTGTTCCTGAGCCGGCACACCAGATGGTCAGTGTTTTTGAAACTTCGTTTCGTTTTAGAAGCCTTGCCAGCGGACGCTCGCCCAGGAGGGTGTATTGCTCATCGCTAAGCTTCAGTGTTGATGTGCGGTCTTGAAAATAGGCCAGAACCGGCAACCAGAGCTCACTGCTTTTGCCTTCTTCTTGGAGTTCTTCGTAGATTGAGAGGATGTCATTTTGAGCCAGGTCTTCCACTAGCTTTTCTATTTTAGCTTCGGCAACACGGTAAAAAGATGGGACTGCTCGCTGCCCGCTGCGCTCTCTTACCCAATCGATGAATTTATCTTCAGTGCTCATCGCTATCCTGTGTTTCAACCCCTACTTTGAGATTGAATCACATGGCGAGGGCCGTGTCCCGTGGGATGAAACGTGCTTCGGTGATGTACGGTAAAAAAACCGTTGCTGCGAGCCCGCACGCGGCCCCGTAGAGCAGCTCCTCAACGGGCACACCCATGATGAATAGGTTGAGGAAATCGGTTGTATGCCACGTGATTTCGAATACTTGCGGAAAGGTCATGCCAAATATCATGCACAAGCTAAAGTAGATGAGAGTGGTGAGCAGGCTCCCAATCAGACCAGCTTGAATGAGATCTCGGCGCAGCCAAAGAATCCAACAGGAAATGCCACCAGTGATGAGTACAGAGGCATAGATGGTCGCCATGCCACCCAAAGTTAGGAAGGTTACGAGCGAGCCCGTTACCGCGAATATCAGCGCAACTCGGTCCCAGCGGACGGTTTTAATTTCCAATGTTTTACCAGAGAAGAACGCATAGACCGTGGATGTAAATGCCGCCAACCCGGTTACAAAAAGGATGTCTTCAATCCCGAATCCAACGTAGTCGATCAGGTTGAAGAGAAATGTGGGCTCCCAATACTCGGGATAAAAGAGCCATTCAGTCGCTGCAAAGGGGAGCGAGAATGCAGCCATCAGGTGAATGACGCGGCGCAGATCGAAACGCAAAGCATAAATGAGTAGCCCCGGTATCCAGAAAATCAGGGTTAGAATGAGAAACTCATACTTCATGCAAATCACCGAAAAAGTGCAAAAATGTACATCACTTCGATTGCGAGCGCGCCCGCGATGGTCGTGATGGCCACGGCTGTCATACGATGTAGCCCGATGTGAACCTTTGGTATTGTACCAGCAAACACAGCGGCTACTACGGGTACCCCTAGCCAGGATGGCTGAATTTGACCAGGGGTTAGATCCAGGGAAAGCCACAGGAGTAAGCTGGCGCTAAGCAAGAGCACCGCCATGAATACTTGGCTTCCGCGATGTCCGAGTTTAACGGCGAGCGTATTTTTTCCAGCTTTCTTGTCACCATCTATATCGGGTAAGGCGGTGGCCATGGCACAGCTGAGCTGCGACACAGCCAAGACGAGCAAGGGAATCCATGGGAATCCGCGAACCGTTCCGGCCTGCACGTAGAATCCAAAAACCGGTAAAACAACGGCTATCCCCAGTGTTTGCAGAAAAGCACCGAAGCCACGGTAAGAGGCCTGAACCGGCTTAAAACTGTAGGCCCAAAGCAAAAGAAGGGCGATGACGGCCAGGACGATAGCACCGGGGCGGTCGTAAGCCGTGGCAAGAACAGAGGCGGTCCCAAGGCACCCCATGGCCGCCACTTGTGCGCCCCGCATGAGTGAATTCGGGGTCAGCTTTCCGTCGACGAGGACGCGTGAGCCTCCGGAAAAAAGTGTCGGAGATTGGTTGAGAGCGTCGGCTTCTTGGTCAGCGTAATCGTTTGCGAATACGATGTAGAGTTGGTCGAGGAGAGCGAATAGCAATGCGAGGAAAAAGATGGCTTGGTTTCTTGGATGCCCGGCATTTTCTGCCCAGAGCTGCCCAAGATAAACTGGAAGGAGCAAGTAGAGCTGAGACGGAAAGCGCGCAGCCTGGATCCAGGCTATAAGCTGTTTCATTTCCCGCTTGGCCCCTGTTTACCAAATAGAAAAATACCGGTGCCGAGAATAATGGTGGCTTGAAGGGTCATCCACGTGAGTGGGTACCCGAGACGGCTGCTGGGCCAACCGCTGGCCAAGATTCGGTCTAAGGCAACCCGTAGGTGTGTTGTGGGGAGGATATCTGTCCAGGCAACCTGGTAGCCCATAAGCATGCCGATGTTTCCATCTGGTTTGGGAAAAACGATACCCGAGAAAACAAGTAGCAGAAACATCACAAAGCTTGAGACGAGAAAGCTTCGAGGCGTTGTCTTCATCAGGCATGCGATGATGAGGCCAATGCCAATGGAGCTTAAGCAGCCTAATGAAACAAAGAGCAGGGCTGCCAAAAGCGAGCCTTGAGCCTTAAACCCGAGCACGACTGCCGTGAGTAAAGTGATTGCGACGCAGAGGATTCCTAGGCTTGTTTGAACCAAGCCCATCCCCGTGACGAGATGCCAGGGTTTGACCGCCGTAAGCTGAAGCCTGAGCAGGGTGCCTCGTTCAATCTCTCGACTCAGCGCGAGAGCTGAAGAGAAGATGAGCATAATGATTGCGAAAGCAAGAAGCCCCGGCACAAATTGGTCAAAGGTGGTTTGTGGCCCGGGTGGCCCAGCTTCCTCCCATGCGAAAACGGGAGTCTTCGGTTGGCTTGGATCGATTTGAGCCAATGCTCCCCGCAGGATTCTCTCAAGCTGTGCGAAGGTGAGCATCGTTTGAGGTCGCTGAACTGGACCGAGCATAATAATGCGTGGTGGCGATTGGCTTCCGGTAATCACTGCGGTTGGAAGAATGACCCCTGCATTCCAAATACCAGCTTCGACCTGTTCTCTAAGAACCGAGGCATCCGCAACCAAATGAAGGTTGAAGAGGTTTTGCCCATCGGGGGAGCGTGCCTCGAAAACACTTTTTAGGAGTAGGTGCCCTACGTGGGTTGTTGGCTTTGCCACCGCTACATGAACAGTTTCTTGTGAAAAGACCAACCCATAGGCCATGGTGAAAAAGGGCACTGTGAAGATGGTGAGAATGAGCGTTAGCCTATCTCGCATCCGTTGACGAACTTCTTTGACGACGACTGCTTTGAGACTCATGGTTGAGCCTCCGAGCTTTGGGCCCATTCGAAGAGAATATCTTCGAGAGATGATTCGGAAACACTTAGTCCGGAGGTCTTAATCTTTAGTTCTTTGGTCGTATCCAGCAGCCAACGAGTTGTTGCATCTGTTTGTGAGCTACGAATGATAAACGTGGTCTTATCCATTTCATAGGCGAGTTTGTGGGCTTGGCATGCATCCTGGAGAGCTGCGTGCTGCTCTTCCAATGGGATTCGTATACGGATAACGCCAGCAGCCTCTCGTTGCTGTTTTAACTCATCCTTTGTTTCAAGAACGAGGAGTCTTCCTTCGTGCATGATGGCAACTCTGTCGGCCATTTGCTCAGCTTCATCAATGTCATGGGTAGAAACCACGACGACCGCCTGCCGGGTCTGCGCAATGTCATGAATCAGCTCGCGAAGTAGCCGTCGACTCTCTGGATCCAAGCCCTGCATCGGTTCATCGAGAATCACCACGGATGGGTCGTGGATAAGGGCCAGGGCAACGTTTACTCGCTGCTGCATACCGCCCGAAAGTGTTCCTGCTTGGCGATTTTGTAGGCTCTTAATTTTTAAGCGTTCCAGAAGGTGGTTGATACGCTTTTGAAGAACATCGGGTTTAAGGTTGTAACATTCGCCCATCATTTCGAGTTGTTCTCGAGGAGTTAGATCTGGCCAGAGCGTGACGCCTTGCGGGCACAGACCAACCATGGTTGGTTTGAGCGGTGCTTCACCGATGCACACCTGACCTGCGTCAGGTTTGATGGAACCCGAGAGCATGTTCAGCAGAGTGGATTTGCCCGCTCCGTTGAGCCCTAAGAGAACGGTCACTTCGCCGGGGGGCAATTGAAGGCTAACACCCTGAACCGCTCGAATTTTACCGAACGCCTTACTTAGGTCGTTGCCTGCTAGATGGCTCCCGTTGTATTCCCTCGATAAGTTACCCATGAGTACCTCATATATATTACAGAAGTGGGTGCTCTTGAAATGTTTCCCTACAGGCATCAGGTGCCATGGATTTAACAGTGCAATCAACCTTTGACCGATGGATTTATGCCCTGAAACCGATGAGTTGGGCAAAGCTTTTGGTCCCGATGATTCTGGGTCAGGGTCTGGGCCTCTGGGTGGGCACCGATATTTCGCTGGCAGGCATGGCTTTCGGGGCTTTTTACACTGTTCTAGACCTCGTTTTCATCGTTTTGCTCAATGACTGGGGCGATCGCAAAGTTGACGCCATCAAGCGCCAAATGTTCCCTAATGGCTGCTCTCCAAAAACGATTCCAGATGGAATTTTACCAGCCGCGGCTCTTTTACGTGTCGGTCTGGCCGCAGGTCTTTTGGCGGGAGTGAGCGGTTTTATCTTTGAGGCATGGGTAAGCCGTCCCGGGATCGCGGTGGTTGGATTGGGTGGTCTCGTGATGTTTGGCGCCTACACTTTCGGCCCGTTTAAGTTCAATTATCGCGGAGGCGGCGAGTTCATCGAAATGTTGGGTGTGGGCGTGGTGCTGCCTTGGCTCAACGCATATGCTGTTGGCGGCGTCTTTTGGGCGCCAAGCTACACTTGGATTTTGGGCGGATTTACATTGATGGCGCTCTCGAGCGCTTTGGCAAGTGGGCTTGCCGACGAAGAAAGTGACCGAGCAGGTGGAAAGCGAACATTTACAACCATGTTCGGTAATTCTCCGATTAGGCGCTGGGTAGGTCGAACATTGGTTCTTGGAACCACGGTTTGGCTGGCAATGGCAGTGGGATATCCGGAATTACGGGTGCCTGCACTCTTGGCCGGCTTGGTTGCGTTCTATTTCCATCGACGGATGAGTCAGGCAAGCGGTGAAGCTCTGACCAATGCTTTTGGGGCTCAGAAGATTTTCAAGTTGATGTTGCATCGCGCGATATGGTGGGGCGGAACTATCTTTGGGCTGACCCTTGGGGTTCTTGCTTACCTGGGTTAGAGAGCTGATTATGATCTCCCCAACTGCAGCCATCCAGAAGCACCGTGACCGCCTGAGCTACGTTCAGCTGCGGGTTGAGGATAAGGCTCAGACCTATTTAAGCTTGAGCCCAACACGCGAAACACCAACCACATTGCCAGCTCTTCTAGACCTTTTGGCACCCCGGTTGCCTGATCCCGACGCACTTGAAGCCTTTGTCGATGGCCTTGATGAAATTGCGGAGTCTATTCTGGCCAATTTCCCAGATAATATTTTTTGGGACTTAGATTATCTGGCGGGAGCACTTACCCGAGCGGGTTCTCCCCGGCAAATTCGTTTGATGACGGCCATGGTCGTTGACTTACAGCGCGGATTTGGTCGCCATTCGATTCTGGCATTTCGTTACGTGCATGACTTTACCCTTGGCTTCGACTGGTGCCGTTGGGTGAAAGAAGATGTTCAGGTGCGGCAAGAGACCGGCCCATTTGATTGGGTCTTCTTGCTTTATCTCCAAAAGAGGCGCCGTGAACTCGAAGCCTTGATTGCAGAGAACGACGAAAAATATAGGCAGCTCAAACCTGGTGAAATCCGCAACCCTTTTGTCTTTTCACGGGAGCCGGATGAGGAACGTTTACTCCATGAGGCCTTGTCACAAGCAGGCGATATCCCTGTCGTGTCGTGGGAAGTAGATGGCTTGTGTCAATTTGAGAAACGTTATGGCGAGGCGAGGGTGGCTGCTGCGCAGTCTTTGAACATTCCTTCTCGAGTTGTTCAAAACGCTTAGAACCAAGTGTAGCCCAGCGATAAAGCAGCTCCGAAAAAATGCCTTCGTCGGCTGATCAGGGCATGCAAGCCTGTTAAGCCAAATGTGATCCCGGAAGAGGGCGTGATAAGAATATGATAATCTACCCCGTAGGTTACACCGAGCCCTATCTCTGCTTCGATTCCGTCATCCTGAATATGAATACCGCCAGGACCGGCACCAATCTTCAGCACCCAGTGGTCGGTTGCGGGAATCTTAAGTAAGAGCAGATGTCCACCGACCAAGTCGGGACCGCCTTCGGGTTGAGCAAACCCTTTATTCTGAATGAAGACGTGGTTGTAGGCGAGGGTCCAGCCGTTCTCAAAAGTTCCACCAATCTCCATGTTTTGAAATAGCCCATTGCTATCGGGACCGACTCCCCAGCCTAAAGCAATCTGGAAATGAAAGCCTGCCCGTTCAGCCTGAAGAGATCCCTGTGCCAGCGAGGGCGGGCAATAGAGGAGAATTCCCAGTAAAGTTATATAGATGGGTTTTCTGAGTATCGAGTGCATCTTCTTTTTCCGACATTGGGTTCTAAGGTTTCACCTAAAATAACCGAGGCTACTTCCTTCTGTATAGGTCCTAATGGGGCGAGATGCACAGGGGAAACGAATGTCGAATTTATCAAAAATTGGGTTCATCGAACGGTTTAAGAATAAGAGTTTGGATTTGGAGCCCTTAGCGGACCATCCCAATTTCCCGAGTCATGTGCGGGAGAAGATAAGCTCTGCTGATTTAAATAAAGATGGCAGTGTTTCTGGAGCCGCTGAATGGGCCGGGTTTTTTAAAAACTTAGATCAATACGACAACAATGGTTCCTCACAGTCGATTCGGGTTTCACAGGGAGGAGAGGCCACTGCCTTGGGCCGAATTGTTGAGTCACTTGATGCTGCAGTTCGGGACGCGACGCCGGCCGAGCGAGCAGCATCCGTAGGAGTCCCTCAGGAACCTTATGGCTCGGTGTATCGAAATCACCAAACCGATGCGGCCAACATTAGGCTCTCTACTGGGGGATCCTATGATGTTGGAGTACGCTCTTTTCAAGACACCTGGGCCAACCATCAGCACCGTTATCAAGCCGTTGCAGAGCAAACGGGCGTGCCGGCCGCTCTAATCGCAGCGCTTCATTATCGAGAGAGTTCCAGCCGATTTGATACCTATTTACATCAAGGTGATCCGCTGGGGCAGCCAGCGATTCATCACCCCAGTGATATCCCCGTTTTTTATCAGTGGGAGGACGCTGCCGTTCATGCCTTAAATTCGAAATCGTGGTTGCGGGACGAGCTGGGTATGCATGCAGGAACCACCGATAAAGCGTCTCTGGCGACTTTCGCAGAAGCGTACAATGGCCTGGGTTATCACTACCGTGGGTTAACAAGCCCCTATGTTTATGCCGGTACCGATGTTTACAAGGGCGGGCGCTACGTGGCGGATGGTGTTTTTGATTCAAGCTCATGGGACCAGCGCCCAGGGGTTATGGCGTTATTGGTAAGCACTGAAGGCTCAACCGAAGAAGTTCAGTGGACGCCTTCTCAAGGTGACTCCGAATCGTGGAACCAAGTCCTGACCGGAAATAACACCCTGCGTGATGGAGTTCGAGGTCCAGCGGTGCGGCTGGTGCAGGAGAAGTTGCAGAGCATGGGTTACCGAGTTGCGGTCGATGGTGTTTTTGGCCGTCAGACTCAGTTGGCGGTCATGGCATTCCAAACTCACCAGCAGTTGAGCGTAGATGGCCGGGTTGGGCCGCAGACTGCCGGAGCTCTTGATGGATTGACGCAACCAACTCCTGAACCCGAGCCAGAACATCCAGTAGCGGTGTTTATGGAGAATCACCCTGAAGTTGAAACTGCTCAAGACTTCATTAATTTTTGTTACCGCCGGGGCGGCGGCACTTGGGTCGCAGCCAAAGAAATGGCCGAGCAGTATGGGTTGAATCTAAATGATTTGGCGCGAAGCCGTCAGACTTCTTTGAGTGCTTGGGCCAGCTAAGCTAAGCGCGGTCACCAGCCCCCGGAGGCACCTCCGCCGCCAAAGCTACCGCCACCACCGGAGAAACCTCCACCTCCACCTCCGCTGGAGAAGCCTCCACTGGAGAAGCCCCCACGCGTTGAATAGCCGCCTCGCCCTCGGCCGGCGATGAAGAGGAAGATCATGAACAAGACGATAACCCAATCGACCCAGGTCATCTCTTCGATGTCTTTCGAAGTTGAATGCGTGTTTGGGTTTGTTTTCCCTGCGGGTGGGGGAGCTGCGAATTCGACTTTTTCACCAGCTCCGGCTTGAATCACAAGTTTGAAGGCTTCTAAGATTCCTTCACCGAATTTCCCTGCCCGAAATGACGGGCCCATGACGGTTGAGATAATGCGGCCGGCGAGGGCATCAGGAATATCTCCTTCAAGGCCATAACCCACTTCGAAACGAATTTTTCGGTCTTGGTGTACGACAAGCAAGAGCAGTCCGTTGTCTTTATCTTTTTGACCGAGTTTCCACTTGTCCACCACACGGATGGAGAAATCCTCCAGCGAATCCCCAGCAAGTGTTGGGATCACCAAGAGGGCAAACTGCTGCCCGGTAGAAGTCTCGTGCGCCTTGAGCATTTGCTCCAGCTGAGCCTTGGAGTTGCCGAGAATACCCACTTGGTCTGTAACCCGTGAGGTAAGTGGAGGCACCTCTAAGGCCAGAGCAGGAAAGGTTAGCGCGAATACTAGAATAAATGAACTCAGTGCTTTCATGGTTGCACCACCACCTCGTTGGAGAGTTCATTGGTGTCGTCGTCGCGGGGAGGAAAATGGGTTGCCAGTGTGTCGCCGAGCTCTTGAAGGATTTCCACAATCGCAGAAGCGGCTTGACCGCTTTTGAAACCTTTGACGATGCGGTCCACATAAGCTTCCCATCCGGGGTCACCAATCTTTTCATGAATACCAGCGTCTCCAAGAATCACCACTTGTTGTTCAACTTCGGAAAGCATGAGCAAGAGGCCGCATTGGTCACGGGTATTGTGAATACTGCGTTCGATGAACATGCGCATGGCACGCTCACGAACCCGCTCTGGGCTGGCATTTTTTGCAAGGAACCGGGTGAGAGCGGGGACCTTGGTGACTTGCAGCCAAAGAAAGAAAATCGGTATCTGGAGAGGGATCAGTAATTCGCTCACCCAAGCGATGGGAGCATGCCGAAGGAATAAAGCGGATGCCACCGTGAGAAGGGCTGCTGTGGTGTAACGGATAGCGGCGTAATCATCGCTTTGGCCAACAACCGCAACCACCACTTCACCCGCAGTTTTGGATTCTACGTCGGCAATGGTTGCGCTGATGGCCTCTTGGTCTTTTTGAGTGAGAACGGTCATAGATTAGAACTCTACCTTTGGAGCTTCAGCATCCTCAGCTTTACCTTTTAGGTTTTCGCGAGTCTCTTTGCCGCGCATGCTTGCGCCGATACTAGAAGGGAAAAGCAGGACGACTTTGTTGTAGGCAGCAACAGATTCAATATAGCGTTTGCGTGCTACGGCAATTCTATTTTCTGTTCCTTCGAGTTGAACTTGGAGGTCTCGAAAAGACTGCGTGGCCTTGAGTTCAGGATAGCGTTCAACCACCATCATGAGCTTCGAGAGTGCACCGCTTAGTCCGGTTTGCGCTTTTTCGAATGCTTGCATTTTAGCCGGGTCATCGATGATGGAAGAGTCGACGTTGATCTGCGACACTTTGGAACGTGCTTCGACGACACCTTGGAGCGTTTCTTTTTCAAAGTCTGCCGCGCCTTTCACGGTTTTAACCACGTTGGGAATCAGGTCGGCTCTTCGTTTGTATTGGTTCTCTACTTCAGACCAAGCTGCTTTGACATCCTCGTCTCGTTCAATGACTTCGTTGTAGCCGCAAGCGGGAAGTGTGCATGCAATCAGGGTAAAGGCTAACCATTTCATCGTCATATTCTCCTTGGAAGTCGCAGTGGGTTCACAAGATAGGGAAAAATTGTCGGACGTCAAACTCAAGTTCTTCTTTATTCTGTGTTTTCGGACTGGACCTGGGTGCAACATCCTGATTTTATTAGGTAAATGTTTGTCTCACGCTTGCAGCACCGTCAGCTCCGTGGAAAGTGGTCCACACCTTTGCATATCTTAGCGGTGATATTCGTGTTGTTTGTACTCGCGGGTTGTCAGCCAGTGATTCAAGGTGAGAATTCACGTGACGGGAAGCTCGACTTACGCGCCAACGATGATTTACGTAGCGCTAAGGTTTTAAGGCTCGACGGGAAATGGTTATTCCGCTGGCAAGAACTACTGGAGCCGGCGAGCTTTCAAAATACTCCAATCGCACCGATGTTTGAGATTGAAGTTCCATCAATCTGGAATGGGCAATTTTCAGATGGTGACGAGACAGGTTTGTCGGGTGAAGGTTTTGCGACCTACGCACTTGAACTCTATTTGCCGGATGAACCGCCGGGCGCTTCATGGGGTGTTTTGATTGAAGAGGTTTCTTCAGCATACTCCCTCTACGCGGTGACTAAAGATAACGTTTACCCGCTGTCGAGCAATGGGCGCCTTGGCAAGACACCTTCAGAACATATTCCACAGTGGGCACCTCGCATCTCAGAACTGCCCACTCTTGCTGGCGAAAAAGTGTGGTTGGTTCTTCACGTCTCTAATTTCTCCTACGCTCGGGGAGGAGTTTGGAAACCTCTCTACATTGGCACCTACGATGGGCTTACCCGTGATTTAATGGTGCGCCGCCTGGTCAGCGCGGGTCTGCTTGGGCTTCTTCTGGTGATGGCGCTTTATCATCTGGCGAGATTTTTGATGCGTTCGTCAGATTTAGGCAGTGCTTGGTTTACTCTTTTGTGTGTTCTGGTTTTTATTCGAGAATTCAGTGTTTCCCGAATGATTGACTTCTACAGTTATGTCCCAACCGATGAAATGTTTAGCATACTCATACGCTTTGAATTTTTGAGCTTCCAGATGGCAGGGCCTGCCGTTATGAGTTTCGTGGGCACAGTCTTTCCGGGGGTAGTTTATCGACGCTTAACGAGACTGGCTTGGCTCGTAAGTACTCCTTATTTTATCATTTCGATTTTCGGCACCACTGAGGCTATGTCGGTCGTTTTGAGAAGTTATTACCCCATCATTGGTCTACAGGTCCTCACTATCTGCATCTATCTAAGTTATTGCGTGGCGAAGGGGCGCAGCTTTGCCTGGGTAGCTTTGTTTGGGTGCGCCGCGATGGGTGTGGGCGCAGTTAACGACATGTTGTTTACCCAGAGTTACAGCAGCAGTGAATTTTGGTCGACATACTCGTTTGCTGTTTTTGTATTGGTGGAAAGCTACCTCTTGGCAGCTCAGTCAACTTGGTCCTTTCAGCAGGTAGATAAGTCCCGTAAAGACAACCTCGAGAAAATCAAAGCTCAATTTGAGTCGGCGCGGCTTGAAAAGCAGTTGAATGGCGCTCTGAAAACGAAAATTCACATATTCTCAAATGTCGCACATGAACTGAATAACCCGTTGAACTATGTGAGTTTGGGAGCTGATGGTACGCAGCAAAGTGTGAGAGACGTGAAGAGTATTTTGGATAATCTCTTGGGTGATGCGAAGAACTCCCCCGAGGCCAAGCAGGTGGTTGACCAAATTGAGGACCACTTCGACAGCATCGGGAAAAATCTCGATATCATTTCTTCTGGTTCTCAAGTTGCCGCCAACGTGGTCACTGAAATGAGGGGCTTGGCTGAAATTGATGGTGCCATTCGTGAGGCATTGGCGGTTGGAGACCTTATTGATGGTGCCATGAGGCGTGTTCGTGCGGACCAGCAGCCTGAGATTTTGGAAAAGATGCATTTTGAGGAATCCTTGGGTGACTTGACGACAGTCGTCGAAGGAAATCCCTACATGCTCATTCATGCCATGAGTCATGTGTTGATCAATGCCGTGCGCTTCTGCACGTTGGCTACCGAATCACCCACGGTTTGGCTAAGCGGCAAGTCTTCGGCTTCATCATGGATTTTATCCATACAAAATAATGGCCCGCCCATTTCGGCTAGCGCGATAGAATCATTGTTAGAGCCCGGGGCGCTTGCTGAGGTTGGGCGAAATCTTCCTGTCGCGCGAGAGCTGCTACGAGAACAAGGTGCGAGCCTTCGTTTGGCTGATGCGGGGCATATCACTGGGCGCGTAATTTTCGAGATAGAGCTGCCTTTGTCGGGTCAGGGGCCTGCTACAGTGGCGGTTTCACCGGCTTAAGAGGGTGAAAATGCAGGGGATCTCTTGCCTATATCCTTCGCTTTTTAGAGCAGCCCTTGGTAGGGTCTCTCTGTGTGCTGAAATATGGAGCGAGTGTAAATGCGACGATTGATACTAATTCTAATGATGGTTTCCATGCCTTCTTGGGTCATGGGCAGTCCGGCTCGACAGGCAGATTTACCAGAGCTGGTGGAGCTTTCTTCAGATATTCTTGTAGGCGTCGTGTCGCAGAGTGAAAGCTATTGGGATGGACGTCGTATTATGACCCGCCATGTTTTGGAAACTACGGATGTATGGCGAGGCTCAGAGCGTTCGAGTGGTCCTATCTACTTTGTAACGCTCGGCGGCCGGGTGGGTGAAATTGCTCAAAGGGTTTCAGGCGCACCTGTATTTCGCCGCGGCGAAGAAGTCGTGCTTTTTTTGGCCCGTAGCCATCAAGATGAGTTGCATCCAGTGGGGCTTTCTCAAGGTGTTTTCCGAGTAGAGAATGCAGCACAGGTTTCAATGAAATCCATTCGACGAGAGTTAAAGGCATTTGAGTTTATTAATCCGGCAGTGGCCCCATTCCCAACTCGGCTCAAGGCGCTCAAAGCAGCTGTTTTGGAGGTAGTGCAATGATGCGAGTCCTCTGGATAGCCATGGCCATGATTTTAGCAGTTCCGTCCACAGCATCTGCCTATGTGTGTACACGCGTTTCCGACGGTGAAGGCAATGAAACGGGGCCATCTTTGTCATGGTTTTGGCGAGATGGTGGCCGAATGCTCAGCTTTGGTGTTCAGCAAGATGGCACCACAGATATTGAAGGCAGTGCAGAGTTTAACGACCTCAAGGACTCTTTTCTGGTTTGGCAAAACCTTGAGATGGAAGATTCGGCGGGCTGTGATTTAGGGATGGGAACAGACCTTGAATTTTATGGTCTCGACTCTGCAACCACTCTTCCAGGCGACGTGTTAACGAGCAGCGATAGAGCAGGTTACGACTACCTTGAACCATCTATGAATGAGAACCTTTTGGTTTTTCGTGATGAAGGTTGGCCGCATGCTGGGCAAGGTGCTTTGATTATTGCCCTCACCACACTGACTTACAATTCACTCACGGGCGAGATTCTTGATTCCGACATCGAGTATAATTCTGAAAAATTCTCATTTACGGATAGAGGCAATGCAAACAAGAATACCGACCTCATGAATACGACTGTTCATGAGCTCGGCCACTTTCTCGGCCTGGGCCATACGGCTGATGCAGATGATACGATGTTCCCAAGGGCCGATACGGGTGAAATCAAAAAACGTAATTTGACCTGCAGCGACGCTAAAGGAATCGTGTTCAAATATCCGGCCGACGCCACGGTCAATGCTGATTTACCACCGGGAGCTGAGCGTAACGGCTATTGCAATCCTCCAAGCGCTGATTGTGGTTACTGTGCGCCGCCGCAAGAACTCAACCGCGTGCCGGCAGTAGAAGTGGTCAGTAGAAACAATGGAAGCCTTGAAGGCGGAGGAGGCTGCCAGTCTTCACCCGTAGCTCCCTTGTGGTTGCTGCTCATGGTTACAGGTTTACTAAGCCTAACTCGGAGAAGAGTGCTTTAAGATATGGTGATTGGCAAAAAGGGTGGTCCTGGTTCCGAGGGGTTAGCTCCTGGGCAATCGGGAATGAAAATAGGCCAGTCTTTTAAGTTTGTTCATAAAGACGATATGCCGGGCCTTGAGGCCCACCGGATCTCGCAGGCTTGCGACAATCTGATTAACGCTACCGATTCATACAAAAGCCTTTTGTATCTTAGCCGAGCCAAGGCATCGGATGTGGCGGCCATCTTTGAAGCTTCGCGCAGCGACGATGTTCAAAAGCGGTGGCAGAGGCTTTGGGTTTTGTGTCCTATTCTGGCCCGCCTTGCACGTCTAGACGAAGGCAAGGAAGGCATTGTTTCCGACTTTGGTAAAGACTTGGCCGCGCTGCACATGTTTGCTCGATTTGACCCGGCTAAAAATGTGGCTCCTAAGAATTTCTTTGAACGCTTGAAAGGCGATTTATTAAAAGAGCTCTTAGGGGTAATGGCTTCGTTCTTGGATGATGACGCTAGGTCCCAATTGGTTGCAGGGATTATCGCCGTAGTTGAAACCTCGGGACCGGTTTTGGAAGCGCAGCTGGTTGAGGAGCACGGAGTCGACGTGGCGTCTGCTGTCATGGAAAAGCTTTTGATAACGCAGGGGGCACAAGGGCGGCATAAGGTTTTATCACCCCAAGATATTCGTCTGCGACTTGAGCAGCTACGCGGGCAGGAGAGTTAAAAGTATGGCGGGTGGTGGCAAAATCGGTGGTGGCGGCGTTGCGCCAGGGGCCAAACGATTTAAGGATTCGGACAGCTTTGCCGACGACAAGCTAGGTGCTGAAAAGGCGAAGAAAGAACAGTCGAAGCGCTCCGCGAAAGAGGCCGGAAACAAAGGCCGTGCCGCTGAGTTGGCCAAGAAAGTTCAACAGGCTCAAAAAGCGATGATGCAAGACGGGAAGGATACTCAAGTATCCAAGGGTCTGCAGAAAGAATCGAAATCTCCCCAAATAAGCCTTAAACCCGGCTCCCAAGGTCAACAAGAGCGGCCCACGATGGATGGTCAATTGCGGCAAGCAGGGAGTCAGCTCTCGAACCTGCAGTCACTCTTACAGCAAATGGATGCAGCCTTGGTTGATGCCACTGAGATTATTGGGTCGAGTTTTGCTGACGACAAACTGGGTGCAGAACAGGCTAGCCGGAAACAAAATAAAGAACGCGCCAAGCAAGAAGCCGACAAAAAGAGCAAGCAAGACAAGCTGAACAAGCAGTTTTCCAAGGTTGGTGAATCGGCTCAAGCAGGCAAAGACGCGGAGAATAAGCAGAAGCTTAAGTCTTTGAAGGAGACTGAGCTGGGCCATGATTCGCAATTGGACCTTTCCAAAGAGGGCACCAAAGGCGAGAAAGCAGGCCGTAAAACTCTGGCTGAGACAGTGCGAACGATTGAGGACCAGGCAGCCAAGCTATTAAAACTTGGGAATCTTTTGGGTAAGCAGGCTGAGATGGAAGGTAAAGCATCCCAGCTGCGAGAGATGGCGGCCATGATTGCTGCCGCGCACCAAAAGTTTAAAGAGCTTTTACTGCCTCTATTGCTCGGTGAGTTCGGAGAACTCCGTAAAAATAGGTATTTACAGTTTAAGAGGCTCTTCGACGCGAGTGAGGATTGGCCACCCACGATTCCGCCAGGACGTAGTTGCTCTAGACCAGACGATTGGTCTGACCAAGAATGGGACCTTTTTCTGGCTTGGTTTTTCGTTGCACCAGACCTTCCAGAAGATCTTGAAGAGGTAGGCTAGTTGCGCACCTGCTTTCTCCAGGCAACTACCTGAGTTATCATGGAGTCAGCATTCACAACTGGTGCTTGTGCTCCGAAGAGGACGCTGGCATCATTTTGAGACCTGTTAACGCAATCTGACTGAATCAATTGGGATCCGGGTAATATGGACGACCTACTAAGTGTGGCCAAACAACTGGAAAACTTAAATCCAAAGACGCCTTTGGCGCCAGGTAGCGCCGGGATCTCTCGTTCTGCGAGTAAGGGCCTCAAAGGGCCTGGCAAGAAGCCGCCGGAAAACCGGGGTATGCGTGGCATTTCATCGATTCGGGTAGAGGCGGTGTTGAGCCGGTTAATAGGTAAGGTTGATTCACGCATTGTGGGATTGTTGGCTTCAATGCCGGTCTCGGGAGCAGAAGGTGATATCCGTATTGAACTGGCGCTTTTGGTTCACCTGCGTGCTGGATTGGTTCGGCACATCGGCGAAGTACCCCCTGATGTTTCTATTTGCGAAACTTTGAACGAAGCAGTTCAGCATGCTGAAGAGAGTCTTACCGAGCTTCAAAGCGGTGAGTGGTCTTGGGCACTGCGGATGGTGACATTCTTGCGAGAGCGTTGTTCACTCGCTCAAGCGCTGGGAGTTGCTCCAGCAGGTGTGCGTGACCAGCTTAAGGCACTGAAGAAAGAGCTTCAGGGTAAAGACTCGACCGTGCCGGATGGTGCCATCGAGCAGTTGGTAACTTGTTTTGATGTGCTTCAGAAAAGTCTTCAATCACAGGCGAAAGCTGGAGATGTTTCCCTACTGGACCACATGGCCAACCGACCCTAGGGCGTGTTTCAGTATGAATAAGGTGTTTGTTCAATTTGCAACACCGCCGATTTCTTGGTTGTCTTAATTTCTGGTTATCCTTCGAACTAATTTGAAAACATTGGCCTAATTAGATCACGGCCCACATGGCATGAAAGCCGCATGTTCTACCTCTAGTGTTGTGCACAGGAGGTAATTTTTGAAGAAAAGCGAATCGGTTCCGTTGGCTCGTGAGTATAGCCCAAGCCCAGTCGTGATTCCCTTAAGCCTTGGTCCGTCAGGAACGAGAGTGTTTGAGGGGTTAGCCGGCGAACCAAACGGGTTTATCTTGAAGGCTCATTTTTTCATTCAGGCAGGTTGTTTTGTGAGGGCCCGGCTGATGTTGGAACTCGTGCAGGAGCTTGGGGAGGCGGACGAAGCAGTGCTTGTGACTCTGGCTTCGCTTCAGATCAGAGAGGGGCTGATTACGAAAGCGGCGCAGAACCTTGAGCCAATAAGGAAAGGTCACTCGGTTTACCCCCAAAGTTTGGTTTGTAAAGCCGAATTGGAGCGGTCATTGGGTGGTTTGGAGCGTGCGATGAACTTTTGCAATCAGCACCCTGATGCCGACTTACCAGAGGTTAAAGACCATCTTTGTTTTCTGCAATCCCATGTAATTACTTAGTTTTTTAGGGTGAATGGGTTGGGTTAGATGTTTTTAAGCAACCTTGTCTCGTTTTGGCCGATACCTCTCATGTGCGGCAAAGAGGCCGTATTTCATGCATCCGGCGAACTTGAAGCGGGAGAAAGGTCAGACGTTATGAGAATTAAGGTAAGAACAGTATTTTTTATGATGTTTGTTTGTTCTCCAGTCTTTGTACAGTTTGCGCGCACCATCTAAGGCTTCCAGCCATTTATTGCCCAAATTCTCGGACATTCTGTCCCGGTTATAGAATTTCATCACTAAGATTAACGCCTTGGCGTGGACAAGCCTTCGATTGGCGACTATGTGTCTAGTCTATCTTTTCAGTGTTTGTTTGTTCGAAGAAGCGAGGGCTCAATGCATTCCACCAAAGACGAAAGAGGACCAAGTGTCCCGGGGTTTCGAATATTTGAATTGGGTAGACTCAAGAGCGGCGAATGTGTCTCGGCTGTTGAGCTTACGGCTGGAAAGTTTAAGGCTGCGTTCATCAACTTTGGAGCTCGGTTGCTCTACTTGAACATGGATGACCGGCGAGGCGTGGAAGGTAATATCTCCCTACGTTACGACGGAGTCTATGGCTACGAGAAAGACAACGCTTATCTGGGAGCGACGATTGGTCGAATCGCCAATCGGGTATCCAACGCTCAATTTGAACTCGATGGTGAAGTTTACGAGTTACCGGCCAATGAACGCCGTGGGAACCATTTACATGGTGGCCCGGGCGGTCTGCACACAAGGCTGTGGCAGATGAGGGTCTTGCGGTTTACCGAAGGTCCAGGGCGTATCGGGGTCGAATTTTCAACCGAAGACGCAGATGGTGCCCAGGGCTATCCAGGCCGCGCTGTCTTTAAGGCACGGTATACTTTGAGTGTCGATGGTGAATTGGCCACTGAGTATGTGACGCTATGCGAAAGAAAAAGCGTCTCAGATCTCACGAACCACGCTTATTGGAACCTTTCAAGTCACGCTCCAGAAGGAGCGACGGTGAAGGGGCATTTGCTGAAAATGAATGCAAGTGCGTATCTTGAGACGGATGCTAAAATGATTCCAACCGGTGAAAAGGTTCAGGTCGATGGTACATCGCTCGACTTCCGGACGGTATCGTCCATCGAGCAGCACTTAGATGAATTGGGTGAGGCGGAGCTCGACCACTATTTTGTAATCGATGACGATGCGCCTGTTCTCAACACCTGGGTTGGTGAAGAGAGCGTTAAGCTTCGGCATGCGGCGACCTTGGAGCATCCAGGTACTGGCCGCGAACTTGAAGTCTTCACCGACCAGCCAGGTTTACAGGTATACTCGGCAAACCGGTTGTCTCGGATCTCTCAGGGACGATGGCGTGATTATGGTGCACTGTGCTTGGAAGCCCAGGGTTATCCAGATGCCGTTAATAAGCCAAACTTTCCATCGATTGAGGTAGAGGCAGACATTCCGCGGATTCAGCGGACCGTTTGGAGATTCTCGCTCCAAGACCAAGACCACTCCGTATCCTAACCTTCGAGACTAAATGCTCCGGAAGCACTGGTTTGCTCTGCTGGCAGTTTTTTCCCTTCGGCCTTATGCGCTTTGTGTAGCATTGCGAAGGGACCATCTGTTTTAAAAATCCAATCCAAGAGCCCTAAAACACCATAGTTCCCGCGGATGCGGTAATGATGGTAGTCGTGGTGCAGTGAGTAGGCCATCCAGGGGAAGTGATACCCTGAGTGGGTGTGGAGTGCGTTGGTCACTGCCATTCCAATCCATAGAATCAGAGTGATGGGATGTGCGCCCAGTAAGAGTGTACCTGCGAATATTGGGAATAGGTTGCCCAGCATATGTTCCGCGAAATGAACATAGTGGGTGGCGATACAAATAGACTCTTTGTATTCATGATGGATTCTGTGGATGGATCCATACCAGCGTTTTTGATGGAGCGTACGGTGAACGGTGTAGAAGAGGATTTCTTCCACAAGTAAGATGACCGCCAAATGCCACACGATTTCAGTCCAGCTTGGGAAGGCTTGGTCATAGCTCATACCTCTCCAGACCATGAGGTAATAGACGCCAACAATTACCGGAAGGGTGCCAAGGAATTGATTCTTAAGCACAACCCACACCGTGTGCTTGAGCCGTCCTGGAGCAAGGGTACTGGTGCTGCCGTCTTTGCCAGTCTGAATTTTATACTTAAATAAAAAGGCGGGCTTTTTGTAATGGTCCAACAAAAGGTAGGGCGCCGCACAAAGCCAAAACCAGGCCATGTAAAACGTGAATCCGCCTCCAATAAAGAGGAGCTCGAGGCTGACGGTGCCAGGCAGTGATGCCCAGACTTCCGCGCCATAGATCTCCAGGACAATGAAGATGGCCAACATGGCGATGGCGTAGGTGACATTGTTGATGAGTGCCGGTGGCACATATTTAAATTGATTACGCATCATTTCCCCCTTTGGGCTGCTCGGTGAAACTTCTTGTAAAAGGTGAGCAATGAATCGTAAAATATGTGAGCTTTTACTCATGTTTCAACTCGCATTTGAGGTACAGTGTGGCTCGTTCAAAAAAACCAATAAAACCAAGGAAGTTACCGGCTCAAGAGCGGTCGAAGGTTACTTATGACGCGATTTTAAAGGCAACTGCTCAGGTTTTGGCGGCTGAAGGTGTAGACCGGGTCAATACAAACCGGGTTGCCGAAGTGGCAGGGGTGAGCATCGGCTCGCTTTATCAGTACTTTCCCAACAAAGAAGCGATGA
>JABJBS010000318.1 GCA_018668695.1 Deltaproteobacteria bacterium | reverse complement strand
GCCGTTTAAGTTTAAGTAAAAGATATCAGCCGCGCCCATATCATCCATGAATCCATTCGCCCGAAAGCTTCCGCCCCAGGGTACCTGGCTGTCTAGGTCCCAGCCCATTGATTCTAATGTTTCGTCTCTTAAACTACCATCAGGTGCCCGAAGCTTGAGCGTCTTGGTCCCGAAGACTTCCTTGAGTTCGTTCGTCGCTTGGACAAAACGATAACCATCAGATGATGCAGAATAACGACCCATGGCTTCTGCGTACCATTCTGCTGCAGGCACACCGCCGACTTCAACAATCGTGTCACCCGCGTTTACACCCTCTTGGATCGACATCCGTACAACAGGCTCACCTGCAACATTTTGAATCTGAACCCCAAGATACCCGTCAGGGAAAGTTGACGAGCCCCAATCTGAATAAAAACCATGACCATCATCGATAGAGTTCATAACCGCGCCAACAATACGCATCATTCCGTCGCGGTCGCTCTCACCCAGCGAACCCAAGGCGCTCCAGGCTGAAACAATCTGAGTATCCAAATCGCGGCCCACCAAATCAAAGTAGGGATAAAACCAATCCAAGGTTCCATAGAGGACCACCAAGGCGGCTTTCATGGTTGCCTTATCGAGAGTCGGTGCTGGCTCACCCAAATCTTTGCGGTAGGTTGCAAACTCGGTTCGCGTTGAATCCGAAAGCGTTGCAGGCGTTGGGAAAAAGGCGTTGAGATCATCCAAGGTATCTTCATGGGTAGCCGTTTGGCGGTCTGCACGCATGGAGTCGGGCCAAGCTTCACCATCGGTAAATAGCGCTGAACTTCTCCACATCAAACCAGCGGTAGAGACTCCCGTGAAAGTTGATTCTGCAACTGCGGAAAAAATATCGTGGCCAATCACCACAGCACGCCCAGCAAGCTTTAAGCCGCCAACCGTCGTTGCCGCTTCTGGTGTGAGCTTTGAACCTGTCCAGAAGAAAAGTGGGAGTTCTTCAGTATTAACGCCCCGGATCACAATCTGCTCGCGGAGCTCCTCAACATCATAATGTGTCCAGCCATCGTCTTGTGATGGAAAGCCATTAAATTTGCGCATCACTCTTTCCGCAATGACAAGGTCTGCCTGCAGAGCAGTAGATGCCGCAGCTCCAACATCAGCCGTGGCCGACAAGTTTCTCAAATCGATAACCACATGGGTTGTTTCCGGTGGAAGTACGGGTAAGTCGGTGCCTGGCGTCACGATAGCTGTGGTGCCCCGCATCTCGACACTCGCATAAACAGGCGTTAGGTCTGTTGGCAAAACCACACACATATCGCCAACTGCTCCGGCATACTCCTCAAGAAAGGCATCTTCAAAGTTCGTGTGGTTTTGAAGCACAACTTCGAGAGAATCGTCAGCTCCAAGCCAGTCTGCTTGAGGCCCAAATAGACGGAACCCGGTATGTGCGTTCGAGAAATCAAGAAGCGCTTCTCTTTGGCCCGCGCGCAAGCCCAAGGCAGCGTCGCACCAGTCTAAAGCCGGCGTGTAACCATCTGCTCCATTGTTCGAGTCGTTAGAATCGTCGCCACCGCAAGCAGCCAAGAAAAGCGATCCCAGGAGTACCCAGGTCAATCGATAAGTCAGCATAAATGTACCTCCGCCAGGTTTGACACGCAGTCATACCAACTGGGCACTCAATCGCCACACCGAATCGTAAATTATAAAGGGATTGTCTTTGGCGTCACCTATCGGTGCAGGGACTCCTCACTACGGTGGTGGGGTGTAGCGAGGAAATCCTGGCACTGACAGTTGTAACGAGGCCTTTCAGGGGTGGCCCCAAACCCCAACTTCGATTTGTTTGTGTTCTAGAAATGCAGAGGATCTCTGAGTTGACCAGCAGGAACTTACCCCGCTAAAACCACTCATCGAGAATCTATATGTTGCGTATTGGGCACTGAAAAATGAACATTTTCAGTAGTTTACATCTAGGAGATGCCCCGTTCACAACGCTATCTTCACCCTCGCCACTATCACACACACCCGCTAGAAGAAGCATCGCTTCTTTGGGTCACACCCCATACATCGACAGACCTCGGATAGACTTTAGATATTAATTGGAAAGATTTCGAAAAAGCGTACATTAGCGCCTAGAAACCTGAGCGCTCTCGTGTCATTGACCATGAAGGCCAGCTCCTCAGGGAGTCATAAACATGCGGGAAGATTGATGAAGATTGGTTTATTACAGCTCAACTACACCGTTGGGGATTTCCAATGTAACATTGAGCGAATTCGTGAAGCTGTTCAAAACGCGGCAGATAACGGCGCTGAACTTTGTATCGGCTCCGAACTTGCCGTCTGGGGCTACCCTGCCCGCGATCTTCTTTTGAACCCCGGCCTTGTTGACGCAGCATGGCAAATGACCCACGCACTGGCCAAAGACCTTGAAGGCCTACCACCCACGATAATCGGCATCGCTGAGCCCAACCCACAAGCTGATGGCAAACCTCTTTTCAATTCCGCCGTCCTTCTTCATCAAGGTAAAATCGAACGCACCTTCCGCAAGTCGCTTCTTCCTACCTACGACGTCTTCGACGAAGCACGCTACTTTGAACCAGGAAGCAACAATGAGATTTGGGAATACAAGGGCCAACGCATCGGTGTTACGGTTTGCGAGGACGCCTGGAATGACCAAGACGTTGAGCACGACCAACGCTACGCGACTGACCCCATTGAAAAGCTAAGCCTCAACACACCGGACCTCATCATCAATCTTTCCGGGTCTCCATTTGTGCTGGGCAAGCATACCAAGCGAAGAGAAATTTTTAGCGCCATCGCTAAGAAATACAAAGTCCCATGTGTGTTTGTGAATCAGGTGGGTGGTCATGACGACCTCATCTTTGATGGACGCAGTATGCTCATCGCAGCCAACGGGGAACTCATCGCACAGGCCGCCGACTTTGAAGAGGAAGTTTTGGTCGTAGATTCTAGCCAGCCCGCTCATGCTCCAACCATGGACCCATCAGAAGAAGAAGAAGCATGGAAGGCCCTGGTTTTAGGCGTGCGCGACTATGCACGTAAAACAGGCTTTAAAAAAGCGCTTCTCGGATTGTCCGGAGGCATCGACTCTGCGCTCACCGCTGCTATTGCGGTCGACGCCCTGGGAGCCGAGAACGTGACCGGTGTTTTGATGCCTTCACCCTATTCAAGTCAGCACAGCCTTGATGACGCTTATGCGCTTGGAAAGCTCTTGGGCATGCCGACCAAAACGATTCCCATTGCCGGACTGATGGGCTCTTTTGATGACGCCCTTCAAGAACACTTCGAAGGGCACTCAGCCGACACCA
Organism: Deltaproteobacteria bacterium; assembly: GCA_018668695.1. Classification (NCBI taxonomy): domain Bacteria; kingdom Pseudomonadati; phylum Myxococcota; class Myxococcia; species Deltaproteobacteria bacterium. The sequence goes on along the minus strand of JABJBS010000318.1, from coordinate 3,265 downwards.
CTGAAGAGAATATCCAGTCACGTATCCGTGGTAATCTCCTGATGGCCATGTCGAACAAGTACCGTTCACTTCTACTCACCACCGGCAATAAAAGTGAACTCTCCGTCGGCTACTGCACTATATACGGAGATATGTCGGGCGGCTTGGCTGTTATTTCAGACCTCCCCAAAACGCTCGTCTTCAAGATTTGCCGCTGGGTGAACGAGGCCAAAGGGCCAACCATTCCGCAAAACACCATCGATAAGCCACCCTCGGCTGAACTTCGTCCCGACCAAAAAGATACCGACAGCCTCCCTGACTATGATGTTCTGGATGATATGCTTGAGCGCTACGTTGAAAAACACCAGACCAAGCAAGATCTGATTGAAGCTGGCTTCAAGAAAGATGAAGTCGAGCGCGTTACGCGGCTATTGAAGATAGCAGAATTTAAAAGACGCCAAGCCGCTCCCGGCCTCAAGGTTACCGACCGAGCTTTTGGAACCGGCTGGCGTATGCCTATTGCCTCAAAAATATTCTCCGGGAATCCAAAAGACTAAGAAGGGTCTGACCAATGGCTAAATCAATCTGGGACACGTGATGAGTAGAATCATTCTCTTCATCATCGTAGCCGGTATGGTCCTAGCTTATGGGTATCGGCTCGAACAAATTGCTCCGGCGAATCAACCCTTCTCTCCAGCTCAGCCCCTCGAGCCCGAGGAACATCAACAACAAACTGAAAACGAAGCGTCACCGCTGCAACCCACGGAATTTGCTGCGGCTGGTTATTGCGGAGCCAAGATCCCGCCCGGCTTTAGGCGTCCCACTCTGGGACCGATTCTAAATAAGGACGCTAGCCCAATGGGGAGGACGGCGCGGCGGCTCTACAATGACGGGGAAAGTGAAACCCTTTTGGACCACCTGACCCGCTGGCAAGAATCCAAAGCGACAAGCCCTTACCCGTCTATTTGGCGCGCTCTCCTGCATCTTGAAAACCAAATGCCAGCCAGCGCATTGCCTTATTTATCCGAAGCGATGAACCTCACGGAAGACAAACCCGTCATAGCGCTTATTCTGGGAAATATTCTGAGCCACACCTCTGAATTGCCGCGCGCCATCGAGGCACTCAGTATTTACGCAGCGGCTTACCCTCAAGACAGACCCCAACAACAAAAGTTGGCCCGACTGAAAACTCAATACGAGATTCAAGCAAGATACAAACAAAGCGACTATCGCGGCGTGGAACTTCTCTATCCGCCGGAGTCCAGCCATCTTGAGTGGGCCGATATTCTGGATCAAATCGACACGAAGCTGGATGAAGCAGCGGAGTTTACAGGGACCATTCGGCGTCAAACACTGACGGTGATTGCTTTTGAGGGCAAGGCTGAGCTTCTCGCCAGCACCTGTGTACCATCGTGGACGGGAGGCGTTTACGATGGCAGCATCAAACTTGTTATGCACAACCCAGAGCAACTTCCAAACGCGGTGACCCTGGCCCATGAAACACTTCACGCTCAGTTATCCTTCTCAAGCCCAGGAGAGATTCCTGCGTGGTTTTCTGAGGGTATGGCCCAAGCTTTTGCAAAGGAAGAAACTCGGGCACAGTCGTCTTGGCGCAAAATGGTAGAACACCAAACCTATATCCCGTTTACTTCACTGGGAGATTCATTTCTTGAGTTTGAAGGTTCAGACGACGCGCGGTTGGCTTACCACCAAGGGTTAGCAATGGTGCTATGGCTCTACAATACCGCAGGCCCAGAAGGTCTGCATGAAGCGGTAAGAGCATTAGAGCTGCCCAAGGACCGCCAAAAACGCCTCCTCGAGATATTTCTCACTGAAAATGATTCAGGGGACTTCTTAGAATTCGTCGCAACGCTGATTCACTAGGACTGAGCCGAAGGAACCCATGCGGTGGTTCGACCTGCCACCTTAATATATTCAATAGACTCACCTGATTCGGTCTTCGCACCTTCAACCTGCCCCCAACGGTGATGAAAGAGCCAGCCCTTGGGGAACCTCTTTTTATCAGCATCAACTGATACAGCTTTCTGAATCACTTTCTTCAGCGCGCTATGTAGTTTTCCAACCTCATCCGCATTCAGCTCATTGGCTCGCCTGGTAGGCGAAAGCCGGGCTTGATAAAGCACCTCATCGGCTATCCAATTGCCCACACCCGCCGCAAATGCTTGGTTCAATAAGAGCCCCTTCAAGGTTGATTTACGAACCCGTACCAAGGCCTCAAATTCAGCCTTCGCGGGCATGCTTAAAAGCGGATCAAAACCAAGCTTAGCAATGGGACCATCTTCTAGCGGACTCTCCAATAGACGGATTCGGCCCAGGCGACGTGAGTTGGTCATCACCAAGCTGGTATCATCCTTCATGATGATCTCGATTTTCGTAAACCTTGGCGGCCACTGCTCAGGGTCCACTTTGGGACCAGTTTCCAGCTGAATCGGCGCCTCTCCCTTTACATGAAAACGACCTGTCATCCCAAAATGAAACATCGGGAATGGCTTTTTATTGAGTTCTAACCACATATATTTTCCACGGCGATGCGCCGCGAGAACTTCTTGACCTTTTAGATGCTTGGCAAGAGCTTTAGGCTGCACGCCGTCAAAAACAATATCATCTTGAGCGCAAATAACCTTTGAGACCACTTTACCGGCCAACGCGTTTTGAGCTTGTTTACGAGCATATTCAACTTCTGGGAGTTCTGGCATAAAGCCGAGATAACGCGCCGACTCAGAGGCTGGCAAGTCAAACTTTAGCTCAACTCATCGCTTCCAATGAGGTAACGGGTGATGATGCTTGAAAGCTCGATTTCAAATTCATCGGTTGAAATGTATTCGGGGTGCTTCAGTAAAGCGATGTTGGTGACACTCTCTACAGTTGTGACCAATATGAAAGCTGCTAGGTCTAAATTCTTCGGGATCAGTCGGTGCTTCTGAGTCTCAAGGTAAGCACGCACAATAAACAAGAGCTGCTCCTCCAACTGGCGGATACTGGCGTGGCCGAGCTTGAACACAACCAAAACAAATGCGCGATGCAGCTCCGGGTCCTCCCGTGGCAAACTGAGCATAGCCTTCACGTAGGACCGAATCGCGCCTGCCGCCGGCTCCTGACTCAGCTGCTGCAGATAGCCGGAGAGGTGCTCAACGAGGCGGTTGGAGTAGCTATCGATCAGCGCCTGCATCATCGCTTCTTTGTTGGGGAAGTACTGATAGAGCGAGCCGATGCTTACCCCTGCCACTTCGGCAACCCGGTTGGTATTGACCCGGTCTACACCTTC
>JABJBS010000317.1 GCA_018668695.1 Deltaproteobacteria bacterium | reverse complement strand
GGTAAAACAAAGTTGTCGAATTTCTTCGCCAAAACCAATGCTGGTGACTGCTTTTGTAAACGGAAGTTTTGTGAAGCCCTGTTAAAGACCTCTCCATAACGTTCACACTCGATAACTGTGGCCTTCGAGAATCTCTCTAAAATCTTCTGGGCTCTCGGATGTTCTCGGGCTTCGCGCTCTACGTAGATTACATCAATCATCGCTCACCCCACATCACAGGCATGGTTTCGACAATCGCACTCAACCTCTTCAGGTATTCTTTTCCATCTTTAGCATCATCCATACATTGCATGACAGGTTGCTCTGCTTCAGACAGCGCCCAATAACGTGAGAGTGCTCGCGTTAATTGATGCCGCTGTGTGACTGAAAAATGAAATTTCTCGCAAAGCTTTTCTTCCCACTCACTCGGCGGCAAGTTGGCATGTGCCGTGTTACGTAGATTCAACAAATGCTTGGTCAGCGATTCCAAAGGCTGCAGCGTAGCGCAGACCCATTGAGTAACTTTCGCCTTATTGATTCCCGCGATGCCTTCTTTCGAATTATCAGAAATAACTTTCAAGCTCTGAATGAGTTCCAGGCTTGTTAGTTTTGATGCCATTTCAAAAAAACCTGCGGCCTCCATATCAAAGAGGCTGTCATCCGGGTATTCAAGCTCGGGCTGGTCGACAGTTACAAGGTTTGCAGACTGCCCCTGTCGCGGCCCCAGCGCCCCCGGGTACCAAACTTTACCAGTGCTGCGGCATATCACTTTATGTGCTCGCCAAACGCTGCCAAGCTCGCAGTCGCGTGCTCCGGCAATACCCACGTTGATAAATATAAGGGGCTGATTGGATGGAGCACATTCAGCCAAAAATACTGTAGCGGCCGCAGATGCCGACCGTCCTAAACCAGAGATTACCAAGGCCTGCGTTTCATCGGCATTCTTATAAACTTTAAAGGGGTGCTCCCGGACCAAGCGCAGCTTATAAGCCTCTATCAACGCGCTTGCCTCAGACGGTAACGCCACAACCCATCTTAGTCCTTCAAGTCCGCTCATGGGTTTGCCTCCGTATTCAATACGGTTTGTACCTCATCAAGTTGGTCCTGAAAAAGAGCGAGCCATTCCATGTTGCCACGTTTGCGAGCGCCGATAATCAAGATCTCCAATCGCTTCTTAATTTCAAGCCTTGCCAACTGGCGCTTGTCATCATCGATATCTGACGCAGCGGCGATTTTTTCGAGAGCCTGAATTCGAAAACGGTCCATCGCCGGATGAAGCCGCGATAACTGATCCTCATGCCCACCATACTTGTTGATAAGCGGAGTTTGAATATAAAGCACAGCTTCCCGCGCGCAGATTTGAAGCCATAAATCATAATCTTCACAAGCTGGAAGCGATTCATCAAAGCCGCCCAACGTATCCAATAACTCGCGCTTCAACACGACACTGGATGGAGAAATACAACAAAGCTCGAGGCATCGCTCAAATATCCAGCCACCTGACTTTTGGTGCTTCTTCATCTGGTTCACACGCTTACCGTTACGAATCCAAATTTCTTCGGTGTGGCATAAGCGCATACCCGGCTCTTGAATCAAAGCGTCCATTTGGGTCTGAAGTTTTTTCGGTAACCAAGCATCATCGGAATCCAAGAAAGCCAGCCAATCACCTCTAGAAGCCTGGATACCTGTATTCCTCGCCGCGCTCACACCTCGGTTCTCTTGCTCAATGATGCGTGCAGCTGGGTAGTTTTCCCGAACCCAATCTGCGGTCCCATCGGTGGAGCCATCATCTACGACTATCACCTCGAACGCGGCCAGGCTCTGACCGAAGACTGAATCTAGCGCACGTGGCAGAACATCCAACCTATTGTAGGTCGGGATAACTACAGAAACCTTATGTGCTTGCTCTTGATTCAACACGGATGCCCTTCTCACTTTTACTTAAGCCTCTAAGCGGCTCCTATCCGCCACCAAGGCCTCTGGAAAGTAAAAAATTACGTGTAAGGTGCATATTTTCGCCGACAAATCCGCTAGAAGCATGGCTCGGCACCCTAGATAAGGCGAGAATAACCGGAAGATGAGCACTGAGCCCCCCAAGCGAATACTGATTGTCAGGTTTGGAGCCATTGGCGATATTGTACTCACCCTTGCGGCGGTACAGGCGCTTAAAAATGAGTGGCCCGATACCCACATCACCTACCTCACGAAGGCACATTTCGCAGACCTACTTGTGTCCCAGCCATGCATTGATGAGGTAATGAGCCTTGAACCGGGTGAAAGTGCAGCTTCGCTGCGCCGAAGGGTTCACGCGGCGCAGATTGATGGGATTATCGACTTACACACCCAGCTTCGAAGCCGCGCTCTTCGACTATTTAATCGCATTCCCAGCCTGGGAGTTAAAAAGCCAAGAGGACTCTGGGAAGCCAGTACGGTCCGACTGGGATGGGCCAAACACAACCCGAAAAGCCAGATCATCGAAGAGCATCATAAGATCATGGATAGTGCCGTTGGACGACCTGTAAAACGTGAAAAGATCCAATTCCATGTTTCCGAGGCACAAAGCGAAGTTGCTCGAAAGCAACTCAACTCTCTAGGATTCGACGTTAGCAAACCCATCCTCGGGATTTCACCTGGTGCAAACTGGTTCACAAAACGGTGGCCTATCGAAAATTTTGTAGAAATTTCCAAACGCGCCCATGCAGCTGGTTTACAAATTCTCGCATTGGGAAGTCCCGCCGAGCAACAACTAACACACCAACTCAGCCTCGAAGGACATGCTCTGAGTCTTTGCAATTTGCCAATCGGAGAACTCGGCTCCATTATACAACAGACCTCGATTTACTTGGCAAACGACAGCGGGCCTATGCACATCGCCCGAGGCCTACAAATTCCCACCGTTGCAATATTTGGTTCCACCTCACCCGAGCAGTTTAACTTTGATGAGCATCGATATGTGTCCACCCATGAAGACTGTTCACCGTGCCACTTTTATGGGCGTAAATCATGCCCGAAGCAGCACCTCCATTGTCTTACAAATATTAGGGTCGATGATGTATGGGAATCGCTGAGAGCTCTACACGACAGCCTCTAAAGAATTCATGGTGTGACCACAAAAAAAAAGCCCAGGATGAAACATCCCAGGCTTTCTTAATTTGCTAATATAAAATTAGACTTATGCACTGAAGTCGTGTGCGCGAATAGTCTTACGACCATTAGCTTGTGCACGTCGACCTGCAGTCGCGATGTAGTGATGTACTACAGCGTTTAGACCTTCAAGAGCGTCACCGCCAACATTGCAGCCAGAAGCCTTGAGAGCTTCTTTTGCCTTGCTTACAACGAGAACCATTTCAGCGGTTTTCTTTGCAGGTGCTTTTTTCTTCTTAGCAGGTGCCTTTTTCTTTGCAGGTGCCTTCTTCTTTGCAGGTGCTTTTTTCTTTGCAGCCATGATACCCTCCTGGTACATCTTGCGCGTTATGCGCGTCGTTTCAATTTGACTCACAACGAGTCTCTCATCAAAGATGTGATGAAGACTACCTCCAACACACCCATTCGTTAACATTCAAGAGCCTGCTAACAAACGATGAGGTCGTATCTTTTAAACCAGAAAAGGAGATGGTGCAAAGAGAAATAATACTCTTATTTGTCATTGATAGGGAGGTACGGACCATTTGAAGGCAACTGAGCACCCCGTGAATTCACGAAGCGCTCACTTGCAAGAGGCTCGATTTCTAATAACGGGCGATGGATTCGTCGATTTCTTGAGACCAAGCATCGATTCCACCGGCCATATTGTAGACGTTGCGAAAGCCTTGCTCTGAAAAATGCTCAGCTGCTCGCTGGCTACGGCCGCCATGATGACAATGGAATACCAAAAGCGCATCCCGGTCGAGCTTTCCGAGCTCTTCTTGAAGCGCATCATCAAGCATCCGAGCACCCTCGATTTTAGCCGTTTGCCGCTCATCATCTCCGCGCACATCGATCAGAACAAACTCTTTTCCATCGTCGAGCCATGCTTTAACCGCTTGAACCTTCATTTGCTCAACTGGTTTCGGCGCATTTGGATTATCAATCTTGAATCCACTGGCCTCAGGCCCCTCTACGAAGTCCAGGGTTAGCCCCTCAGCGCGTTTGCTCGAATCTGTATCCGTTAGGATGACCACACCATTAGACTCCGCCCGCAGCTTGTTAGCATCATCTGGGCCGAATTGTAGCTGAGTTTGAAACGCAGGTGTGATGGCGAGGTGCAGCATTTGACCCGCCGAGCCGCTGTCGGCCATCGCAGCCTCAAGCGCAGTTTTTGCTGAATCGGTTACGGTAATCGATGGCGCTTTAGGTGGCTCGTACTTAAGTCCAAGCTTCGTATGTAGGTCTCCAGAGGCAAACATGTCCTTAATGATGTCGCAGCCGCCAATAAACTCACCTTTGATATAGAGCTGAGGAATAGTAGGCCAATTCGAAAAGCTCTTGATACCTGCTCGTACCTCGGGATCAGCTAGGACGTTGACTGTTTCATAAGCATCGGTCAAAGAGTCGAGAATCT
>JABJBS010000316.1 GCA_018668695.1 Deltaproteobacteria bacterium | reverse complement strand
CGCGGTATCGTGAAGAGCCTTAGAAATATTACTCATCATTTGCAGCGTCTGCTGCTGCTTCTGCAGCATATTCTGTAAGTCAACATTTGCCAGCTGCGCATCATCGCCGATGCTGTTGAGCTTGTCTTCCCAAGTTTGAATCTGGTCTTCTACTTGAGCCACTGTTGAACAGCCCGGCCCCGGCACTCCATTCGACATACCGAGTTCCATTCTCATTTTGGTATCAGGATCTGTTGAATCGAGCGGGCCGCCCCAATAAGCTTGGACCGCTGCCTGCGTAGAACCAAATATCTCGAGGGCCATGGCACCGGTGGGTCCATTGGTAGCCAAATCTGCATTGATCTCCGCTGAACTCTTATTGCTGTCATGAAGAATCTCGTGGGCCCACTTATCGTTTACGGGGTTCATCGCGGCATTCACCACATCCTGAACACTGGAGCTACCAGAGATGCCCAAGTCAACACCGAAGGCCGCTTCAATCAGCTCCACATCACCGGCCGCCAAGTTGGTTCGAGCCGTCGCGTTTTCCTCACCTGTCATATAATGCTGGAAATCTTCGTAGCTTGGGTTATCGGTGATGTTGTGAACATCGTCGTAGCCCTGCCCTGCTCCAAACTCACCATCCTTCACACTGCAATCACCAAGGTAACTCAAATAGCCGGCAACCAGGGTAAGTGCCCCATGAATTTGTTGCGGATCTTTCGACTCAAGTGCCTTCGTCAATTCACTGCTGATCTCTGGCGGTAAGTCACAACCATATGCCGTGTCGATAAGCCCCTGCGCCCGCTCCACACACTGTTCTGCGGATTGATTGTGCGCCATCGTATAAGCAGCCGCGCTCACACCATTACTAGAGTTCGATGCAAAGTAGGCATTCATTTGCCCCACCTGCTCTGCGGACCAAGTACTGCTATCATCGAAATCCGTAATACCAATGGACACCCCGTGCTCACGGGCACCGGTATTAAACTTTCTCAAATCGCTCAGGTGATCTCGCACCATTTCTTTTTGTTTATTGAAGTCTTTAACCTTCTCCGCATACATCCGGAGGTCTTCCGTATTTTGGCCATAAGCTTCCCGCAACACTTGCTGCACCAGTGCGTTAACATCTTGATAGTTGATGCTTGGACCGCTTTGAATCATCGCCGCAAAGTCTGTTTGTAATTGGTCGCTTGAGGCTGTGGTCAATTGCTGCGCGATGCTTGAAAGCTGCGCCATCTGAGTTGCCGATAAATTCGGCATGGAGCCCTGACCAGCAGATTGTAGGCCTAGGTTTTGTAAAACCTGATCAATGGGCGGCGTGATGTTCTCATAACCATCCACGGGACCGCTTGCTTGCGCTGTGGCCGCTTGGGCCGGTGCTTGTGACGCCTGTGGAATCGCCGCTGGATTCACTGGAATCGCGGCCGGATTTGGATTGGATCCAATTGGTGCTGACATAACTAATCTCCCTCTTCCCTAATGTTTAACTAAATTCTCGATTTATACCTGTGAAGGTTTACGTCGGCGCAGAGTCACCCAAAGGCCAAACAAGACCAATAGCCCAAGGCTCACCGGATCTGTGCTTTGACAACCACAGCCACCGTCATCGTTGTCACCCGCTCCATCTTCACCCACGAACCGCCCACTTGCTTCCACGTTGATTTCAGGAATGTCCTGAGCAACTAAGTCAGCGATATCGTCAGATGGCAATGTCGTATCTCCAGACCCTTCATCAGCCGATGATGCATCACCCTCGGTGTTAGGACTTGTCGCGCCTTGAGGTTGCCCGGGATTCTCTGCTCCACCTGGACCACCCCAGCGGCCGTAGACCGGCTCCTCGCAGGTTACCGGCTCTGTCCAAGCATGGCGGATGATGTAGCGGCCTTGGAAATTGTTGTAGCTCGCTGGCGTTGAGCCAACCTCCAGCGTCTGGTCGTTGTAACGCTCACGGCCGCCCACGATGGGCTCAGCCTCACTGAAAACCAAGTCATCACCCAGTGTATCCGAGCTGTAACGCAGGTGCATACGAGTCAATGTCCAATTGGCCCAAGGGTCGGCATCTATGACATCTGCACCCAGCGTTGCAAAATCATCGCGGTCTAGAGTCGGCCCTGGACAGGGATCGCATGTGGAAGCATCCCATGAATACTCCGTGACAGCGGCGCCTGGATTCAATGCGACAGTTTCATCAAAAAGCGTTCGGTAAAAGCTACCAAAGTCGTTGCGCACCTCATCGACCACCTCAATATTTGTGGGAATGGTCACGTTGGTTCGGTTGGCCACTTCATAGCGCTGCCCCAATCCCAAAGTGTAAACGATAAGGTCTTGGTCCCCTTGAGAGTTAATCAGACCAAGCCGAACCGGAAGGCTGAATTCGTTTGAGTCATAATAAAATCGAAGAGGCGAAAGAACTGCATTGCCCTCATTCATCGTGACTTCTTCCGCGTTAACCCGCGCAACAAAGAAATACATTCCGTTTTGAACGTAAGGCTCAAGGTAAGGCCCTGCACCTTCTGGAATGCTGTATTCATTATCTGTAAGCCAACCCGCCAGTGCCGTTGAGTCATTGGTGCTGAGAATTACAATATCGTATTCGCCTACGGCAAATTCAGCTTCAACAGTTACCTCGCCTCCGTCAGAAGCATCGTCCACGGCGCCACTCTCGGGCATCGCGTCCATATCGTCATCGTAATAGCGCGTTTCACAGGGGTCCATTTCCCAATACTCCACGAGGCGCGGCGCAGAGAGTGTGTCTATTTTCGCAAACAGTTCGGCCGAGAGCGTTCGAACATTCTCTTGCTGCAAAACCGTTGGGACTGGAACGACCATGGCAAAATTCTCAGGTGGCCCCTGATAATTATTCTGCATCGACAAAACGGTTCTTTGTCCGGCTCTCATCAGCACTGCTTGTGTTGCGTCGTTAAAGAGGCTGCTTTCACCGCCAGCGACATAAAATCCGCAGAAAGCTTGAGCGGCAGGAGCATAGCCGAATGCTCCACAAGCCATAGCCAGCGATAGAATAGTAGATAAAACTGAGTTAGAGCGTGTCATCAGAACCCCAAGGTGAATGGATACGGCAGGTTAACGGCGACTTTATCATAGCGCAACCAATGCCGTGATCTATAGCCAAAGCGTTCAATATTGGGTAAAAACCGAAGCTCACAGCCCCAGGAGATAACAATGGCCGGCGCCAACTCAACCAAGTCTATTTTTCTCGCACTGGGAGCCAACTTTGCCATTGCGGTCGCCAAAGGTGTAGCAGCTTTCATTACATCGTCAGGATCTATGCTTGCGGAGGCAATCCACTCGTTGGCCGACTGCGGCAACCAAGGGCTGCTCCTCTATGGGCTCAAGCACTCAAAAAAAGCCCCAAGCCCCGACCACCCACTGGGATACGGACGAGCCATCTATTTCTGGTCATTCATCGTAGCCTTGATGCTTTTTAGCATGGGCGGATTGTTTTCCATCTATGAGGGCATCCACAAACTCGACTCCACCGAACCGCTGAATAAGCCCTGGATCGCCATCGGCGTTCTTATCTTTGGTATCTTCGTAGAAGGCGCCGCCTTGGCGGGCTGCATCCGAGAGGTCAATAAGGAACGCGGTGACCGCTCTCTTTGGACCTGGTTTCGAGAAAGCCGAAGAAGCGAACTCATTGTAATTCTAGGAGAAGACGCTGCTGCTATTTGCGGGCTTAGCTTCGCCCTCGTTGCAGTCTCACTGGCGATGGTCACCGGTAACCCTATTTGGGATGCCGTTGGAAGTATCGGCATTGGTGTCTTGCTCGTGATTGTCGCCTTCTTCATCGCCAAAGAAATCATGGCGCTCCTGATTGGACAAAGTGCTGAGCCTCATATTGAAAAAGAAATTCGAGAGTTCATCGAGAGCCAGGATGACGTAGAAAAAGTGTTTAATCTACTCACCATGCAACTTGGTAGCGATTTAATGGTGGCCACCAAAGCACAAATGAAGCCACTTCCATCATCGGACGCCGTGGCAGAAGCCATCAACCGCTGTGAAGCAGCGATGAAAGAGAAATTCCCTCAGATTCTCTGGTCATTTTTCGAGCCGGATGTTCGAGACTGAATCAGTCGTCAAAAACGAAGATCAAGCCAGCTGCAGCCGGTAGCCTCAAGCTAAGCCCAACCGTAAACGTCCAAAAGGGTTCGGCTCCAATTTGCCGGTAACTGGTACCCGCCACCAAACCGATCCCCAGCTCACCTTTACCAACACCGGTGATAATCATAGGTTCAGAGCTGCTCGCGTTTCCATCATCAGCTCCCAGAAAAAAGCCCTCGGTGGTTCCAACCCATTCCACGCCAAGCCCGGTAAAAAAGCCAAAACCATGCCCGGTGGTATGGTTTAAGGAATCAAGCTCCTGGAGGTAGTCAGCATTGACGACCAGACCGATGCGCAGAGCTGTGGACTCGTCAGAGTCGGTGTAAAACCAATAATTGCCTTCGAGATAACCACCATTAAATTGCCGGTCGCTGCGCCCCGTACTCTCAGACAACAAAAGCCGCTCGTGCAAGTACCCCACGCCAAAGTCGTAATTGCGTTCCAACATGCTCTCGGAAAAACCAAGAGGAAAGGCTCCCACCCGAATATTCGAAGAACCAATCACAGGACTGAAGTCATCCGCCTGAAAATCTTCCGAGCCGTAGAGCTCGCCCACGGCCATACCGCCCTGGCCTTGAACCTTTAGCGGCGGGACCACATAGGGAATGATCACGCAGCCGCTGCAATAAAGTGAAACGACCAAAGGCAAAAATAGCTTACGAAACCACACCAAATTCTTAGTGTCTGTAATTAGCATAATCATCCTCAACGAAAATATTACGATTGAACCCATATAAAAAAGAATGCCGACACCAAAGCAAAAATTACCAATACATTCCCGGCGAAAAAAGTAAGCGCCCTCACCATTTTACGTCGCCGCTCTTCTTTACCCGTTTCTTTAGGGATTTTTATTATCGACGTCAGTGCCAAAACTAAAACCGCGACAATACCCACTGTAAAAGTACCGAAGCCAGCCATCATTTCCAAAACTGGACCATGAGCTAACGCTTGGATTGGCAAAAGCATCACCAAAACAAACCAAGTCAATTTGCTGAGCTTCATTTGTCTCACTTTGTTGATATCTTTAAGCCGAGTTCAAGCTCATAGGTTCAAGTCTCATTAGCCAGCTCAGGGTAAAAATCCTCTAAATCCCCCTGGCTCAATATCCGGCTTAAGACGTTGCAAAGCTCTTGAAATTCACCGCCAGACATCACCGAATGATTCAAACCGCCGCCCACCATCATCATCTCTCGGCCATCCTGCGTTTTGTTCATACCAATCAAACAAAACGTACTCGCCGTATGACCATAGGCTTGGCCACGGTTAAGAAGGTGCTGGGCATCTCCGCGAATTACAGAGGAAGCCGAAAAACCGCCCGCCTCGTATTTCAAATAAAGCGATGGAACTCGGTAAGCCATGAAATGGAGCATCCTCAACGCCAAGCGATTGTACCAAGTGTTTTTTCTGGTCTTGATAAAGCGGCCGATGGGTTTATCCAACAAATCTCCCTGAGCGTATGCACCTATCTCAGCCTGTATTTCTGGCACACCGCGCTTGTGGGGATTCTTAATCACCATACCCGAGAGAAAAGGGTCACCATTGTTGGCAACCATCACCGGCAGGTTCACACCGATGGTATCAAGCTCAAGCATCCGCGGTCCCATGAGCGAACGCAGCATCACCCGGTTGGCCGCTGGCTTCTCGGTGGCCATCAAGCCAATGGCTCGTATCATGACGGCAGTCGGGGAAAAGTGAACGCCGCGGTCAGCCGCAGCTCGAACCAGTTTCGTAACGTCGATGTCCAGATGAAAACCGAGGTGACAATAACCATTCCAAATAGCATCCAATTGATAGTCTAAAAACCACTCCTCAAGCGTCAGCTTGCGAATCCTCCCCATGGGAACCCTCCGTAAGTTGACGTTTGGACCATTTGGAAATGGGCAAGCCGTTTAGAAACTTCACCATACGGCTTAAGCAAGCATCCTCTTTAACAAGTCGTCCTATATTGAAACGCATGAAAGGAAATGCTTTTTCATCATCATCTTTAAGCACACCTAATAGAAGAACCGTCGCAAAGAGCTTCAGCTGGGTACTGAGCCAGCCTGTGAAGCCCTTTTTATTTTTCGCAACGGCAAAAACCTGCACATGACCAATGCCATTTTCATCAGCCGTGCAGCCCCAAAGCACATAAAGCGGCGGGACTTTCCAACCCAAATAAGGAACCTTTAAATCTGGACCATAGGTAAGAGAGACAATAGATCCTCCAGCTACTCGAGCATGGTAATTGACCCGCCCACCGAGCAACCAATTGGCCAATGTCCCTCGCCAGCCTTTCTTGGGTACCGTTCCATCAAGTTTCCAAGTTGCCATGTACTGACTGTGTTCATCAACCTCTAATTCAAAATCAATCTCGATATTGTGGACCGTCGCAAAATGCTGCAAATCGATTCCGCCCACCATCATGACATGGTGGTGAGCATAGAGAACCAAATTCGCCACACACCAGCCACTGACCTCTTCGTTTTCGAGCCCAGATGGCTTGGGTACAGGATAAGGCGCCTCGGGCGCAGAGTAGACCCAGATATACCCGTAGGCCTCTTCCACCGGCCAAGACTGAACCGCTGCCAGTCTTGGAGCAACACCGCAGCGACTTCCCGTCAATTCTCCATCTTTACCGTAACGCCATTGATGAAAATAACATTCAATTTGGCCATCGACGACACGGCCGTTGGCAAGGTCTGCACCCATGTGTGGACAAAACGCATCTAAAGCGGCCAGGTCGCCTTCATGGGTTCGGTACACACATACGCGTTGAAAGGTAAGGAGAAAGGAGTCTGCTTTTCCCTTTTTGAGATGCTTTGAAGAGCAAACGGGGTACCAGCCCTCTGGAACCACGTCAGGGTTATTAAAAACCCTATGGGTTTTTAAAGGCTGAGTCCCTAGGTTTTCAAACCGGGTATGGCCATCGGTCGGGGCCTTGCGCATATCACTCCTCTTCTGAAGGAAGCGTATCGAATTCGCGAGGCCCTTGCCAATTAGCTAAATAATCGACGCCTAATAAACGAACGCCAAATTCCCATGAGGAACGCCGCGATAAAGAGAAAACCGGCAGCACCACTTGAGGTGGACGAGCATGCGCAGCCTGAAGACGACGCTACCCCAATCTCAGGAACATCATCGCGCACAAGGTCGCTTAAAGCTTCTGATGCCCCTCCGAGCCCATAAGAGCCTGTACTTGCTGCATCTGATTCACCTGTTGTGTTTGGGCTTTGAGACGTTTGGGTATCTGAAGAACTCTCGCCTCCAGGAGGGCCTCCCCAACGGCCAAACACCGGTAGCTCACAAGTGATGGGTAGATTCCAGCGGTGGCGAATTATGTAACGGCCCTGGAAGTTATTAAAATTGGCAAAGCTCGCTGTTTCTTCAAGTTCACCCGAGTCGTTGTAGAGCTCTCGTCCGCCCACAACTGGCCCAGCCTCTGCAAATACCAAATCATCGCCGAGAGTTTCTGCAGAGTAACGCATGTGAAGGCGAGTCAACGTCCAACCCCAAAGTTGGCCATCAGTCGCTACATCAGCACCAAGTGTGAGTAGGTCTTGAGAATCCAAAGTTGGACCCGGACAAGGGTCACAAGTTGAAGCATCCCAGGAGTACTCGGTCACCGCAGCGTTCGGTGAATACTCCAGAGTGGCATCAAAGAGTGTGCGGTAAAATCCACCGAAATCTTCTCGAACATCATTCACGACTTCAATATTGGTTGGGATGAACACGTTCTCTCGGTTGGCAAGCTCATATCGTTGCCCCTGACCAAGCGTGTAAACAATGAGGTCTTGCTCACCTTGTGAGTTGATTAGCCCAAGCCGTACCGGGAGAGAAAAAGTCTCTGCATCATAATGAAACCGGATCGGAGACAGTACCGCCTGTTCGCCGTTCATCGTCACCTTTGTAATATCAACCTTAGCAACGAAAAAATACATGCCCTCTTGCACGTAGGGTTCAAAGTATGGCGAAGCGCCCTCTGGAATAGAATAGTCGTTGTCTTGTAACCACGTATCAAGTGCGGTTGCGTCGTTGGTGCTAAGCACCACAATATCGTACTCACCGACGCTAAACTCAGCCTCTACCTGAACGCCGCCGCCGCCACCGCTATCAGCTTCCGCTGAGTCCATCGTCGCAGAATTAAGCATATCCCGTCCCTCATCTGGGGGCTGTACGTAGCAAGGGTCTTGCTCCCAATACTCGACCAAACGGGGGGCAGAAAGTTGATCCATCTTTTGAAAGAGAGAAACAGGAAGGGTCTTCACCGACGTCTCTTGTAAAACTACCGGGACCGGTAT
This sequence comes from Deltaproteobacteria bacterium, assembly GCA_018668695.1. Classification (NCBI taxonomy): domain Bacteria; kingdom Pseudomonadati; phylum Myxococcota; class Myxococcia; species Deltaproteobacteria bacterium. The sequence continues at coordinate 3,758 of JABJBS010000316.1, read as the reverse complement.
GACCATCGCGAAGTTCTCAGGCGGACCTTGATAGTTGTTCTGCATGGAAAGGACCGTAGTCGTCCCAGACCGCATCATAGCCACCTGCGTGGCATCGTTAAATAAAGTGCTCTCGCCACCTGCTACATAAAAACCGCAAAATGCCGCAGCGGAACTCGCCCATCCAAATGTGCTTAATAAGACCAGCCAAGCACAGCTTTTCAATGTCGTCGAGATTGTCTGTTTGAAGCTCATCAAAGGTCTCCTCTTAGGTTCACCCTATGGATAAGCACCAATTGTGCCAATATTCACATCTGAACACAAACCAGTAAGCCGTCGAAAAGACTATGTTATTAAAGATGCCTGCCTTGAGAGGAAAAGAAAAAGAGTAGCCAGAGGTTGACTTGTATACATGTGTATACAGGGGTTGAGATCAGCAACGATGCTCACAGAGTTCACGTGTATCCATGCATTCATCGACAAATTCAATGTCACAGGCTTGGCCCTCGGACGGCGTACAGGAAAAGAAATCTGAAAGGCATCCCCACATACACCCTGGGTTCTTAGACTCAGCATCAGCGTTTACACAGGCGTCCAACTCTTGAACCAAAGCGCCATCGCTTAAGTCCATCGCTCCAGCATCAGAGCCGCACTCTAAAGCCAGCACACAAGACTCCACCTCCGGCGAGGTAACTTCACTGAGAATGAAACGCTCCCACAGGTGATTCAGAACCGCTGCGTCTTCAGTGGTCACGCAGGCTGGTCCGCTCGGCGATAAACCGCATTGAGACGAAAGCTTTGCCGAGACCTCGACCACATCCGGCGCGTAGCAACCGGTGAATACGAGAGAAAGAAGGACGACGAAGAGAAATTTAAGAGCAGAAGCCATGGTAGATCCTCCAGATCCGGGTCTGGGATGCGAAGACGCGACGTAGTCTTTACATCCAAATTCAGTCCCCCAGAAACGGCGATTGAAGCCTCATCAACAACGCGGTCAAAGATACATTACTGAAACGCAGCAACGTACCTTCAGAGCAATCTCCACTTTATAACCAGAATCGAAATACGAATTGTTCTGGTGAAAAAGCCGCGTAGCTTACGAGCACTACAACCTTTGCTTCTCCCCAAATCCCCTTGGCGAATGTTATAGAGTAATAGGATTACCTACAATTGCAACACTAAACCTACAACCGAATACATAACGCGAAACGTCAATCGATCAGATTGTACTTTGAGCGGCCATAACCTGCCCAGAAAGCAGCTCGAGCTGCTCACGGCAGAAAGCACCACAGCGGGTGTAGCGTGTAATCGCGAGGCGTCTGGCATCTCCACCGCGATAAAAAATGCTCGCGATGATTCCCTCATTAAGGAGCTCTGAACTCAAGCTGACCGAGAGGTAACAAGTATTGATGGCTTGGCCTTCATCATCACCCAAAATGAGTTCCACAACTTCGTCAACGTGTTCCTCAACGCCAAGCTGAAGCAGCGAGATAAGTGATATTCGATGCAGGCTTGGGTTACCTGAGTCGAGCTGTTTCTCGAGATACTCAAGAAAGCTCGTATCCCCCACTTTTCCAACAGCATATATCGCACTGATTTTATGCCCTAAGTTTTCTGAGTAGAGCATCGTGGTCAACGCTGCCTTCACTTGAAAACGAGACTTGGGATAAGCCCATAGAGAAACAATCGCATTGGCTCGAATTCGAGGTGTCTCGTGCTTAAGATAGGGCATGAGTATACTGACAACACCTGGGTAAGACATGTGCCTTAAACCATCAATCGCATTCGCGACAATACGGTCATCTTCCGATTCAAGTTCTTGCATCACAAACTTCACGGAAGCCTCTGGTGCGGCATGCTGAACAAACGTCTTGATAGCCATCGCCCGAGCCACGTTCGAAAAGCTGTTCAAACATATGTCTTTAAGCATTTCGATGGTTCGGAACTGCAAAAATGGGTCGAAGTCCTTGAAGTTCAGCTCGTCCACATAACGCAAAATCGCAATTCTCAACGAAGCATCTACCTCGGGCGTTAATAAGTTTAAAATATCTGGAAGTGGCTTACTCGTCTTCAGCGAGGCAAATGTCTTCAAGATATTAATCCGGGTCGCCAAGTCATCACCCTCGAGGAGCTGGTAAAGAAAATGCTCGTATTCGTCCTGATGTTCTAAGCGATCGTAAAGTGCGGTCGCATTACGGCGCTCTTCCTCATCGCCCGTCTTTAGCAAAGAGATGACTTCCTTGTTGAAACCCTCACGGGCCCGAAACGCAGCAACCATTAAAAATAAGAGAGCCACCCCAAGCACCCCGGCCGTGAATTTAGTAAAGCCTGCAATGGCAAGACCAACGAGGGCTGCCCCCAAAGATTGAGGCAAGATCTCGCCAAATAGGCGAATCTGATCACGGTAGCGCTCGGGATAAAGGCCAATCTCTGTGTTCACCGCAAGAGCCTTAAAGCTTGCTGCGGAAAGCTCGAAGCAGAGATAAACAACCACCGCCACCACAAAGGTTCGAAAAGAGATGTAGGCAAAGCCAACGATACTGGCCAAGCCACTGCACACCAACAAAACCGAACCCAGTCGTACCAATCTAACCAAGATTGGAAAAACAAAAGCACTCACCAACGAGCCCAAGGCCGAGCCACTCAAAGCCAGCATGCCGTACAAGGCGGTTAAGTTAGCCCCCGAAGCCTGAAACTCTGCTGCTACCAAACTCAAGAAAGCCGTGTAGGTAAATCCCCATAGAAAGATCCACAAACTCATTCTCGGCAGAAGTTGGTATTGCCGAAACAAATCAATAATTCCTAATTTTTCCTCTTCCTCTTTTGGCCCATCTTCATCCTCTTCGTCATCTAGGAAGAAAAATGCGGAGTTTTCTTTGCTTTCCTCGGTTCTCGTCAAACTCAGAGCCAAGGCAATCACGCCGCACTCAATCAAGAACCAAGCTGGGAAATAATATTCTTTGGGAAAACCCAAGTTGGAAAGCATGGCGAGAATCGAGCCACAGAAAACACCGATCTGCGCAGCCATTCCCATCCAGGGAAAAAGGCGCTTAGATTCAAAGGGACTAATATACGCCAAAGCAACTGACCAGTTACTGAAGTAAATAAGTAAACCGAATCCCACAATGCAAAAGAATGCAAGCTGAGCCTGAATGGCGGGGTTTTCAATCACGAGACAAGTTGCCGCAACGAGAGCAAGGATACCGTGCAGAAACAAGAATCGCATAATCGCCGGGTAACGTTTACTGGCAACCGACATCAATACAACAGCGCTCACCGTTATGACTGCTGCCATCGAGTAAGCGGAACCAAGCCGTTCAGAGCCGTAGTTACTGATAATCAATTCGAGAGCAAAACAGGTTACAGCGGTACGAATCGTGTAAGACGATAAGAATGTCAGGAAAATAACCCATTGGTAGGACGTCATGACCATTCTTTAGACCCAACAGCGCTTCAACCCCAAACATGGGGTGACTAAAATTCAAGCAAATCTAGATATGAAAGTATCGCATGGACGGGTGCTAACACAACAAAGACGCTAAACCAGCTTCGTGGATTTCTAAAACAAGACGGGTATTTAGACACGAAAAAAGGGGCTTAACGCCCCTTTCCTCTTTTTACCAGCTCGATTTAGGGGAATTAGCCAGCCATTGGGTTTAAAACGTAGGGAGAGTAAATCGTTACTTTGCCGTCTTGTGGCGTAGGGAATGTCCACTTGCTTACATTACGCGTAACACATCGGTTTAAGCGTCGGCTCTTCATGGTGTCGTCTACAACGT
>JABJBS010000315.1 GCA_018668695.1 Deltaproteobacteria bacterium | reverse complement strand
CCTTTCGCCGGACCAGTTCTTCCAAAAAAGAAAACGAATCGAGTGATTCAGGCGATTCAAATTCGGTCAGCTGCGGCTCCAAAGGCAGCCTAGCATTGAAACCCAAGTACCATGCTGCATGGAAGTAAAAACTGTCGGCCTGATACGCCAAGCCAAAAATGTTCTTCTCTTTTAAAGACTCAGCAATCACCAAGAGTTCGTCTGTGGTTCGCGGCGCATTAGGCACGAGGTCCGTGTTTCGAAAAAGCACCAAACTCTTAAAGCTAAGAGGGTACCCATAAATCTCCTGGTCCACTTCAAGCGAACTTATCGTTTCAGGAAAAAATACCTCTTTGGCCCAAGCACTGTCTTGATCGTTCAAGGGGCTTACAAGATTCGCTTTTTTCCAGGAACCAACTTTCTCGTGGGCGTAGATAAAAATGTCCGGTCCATGACCGCGGGGCATTGCCGTGCTCAGCTTAGAGGCCATCACATCATAGGGGATCGCCAAGACCTTAAGCTTAACGCCGGGGTACTGCGCTTCGAAGACTTTGAGTGACTCATCGAGAGCCACCTTTTCCTGGCCGCGATAACTGTGCCACAAAGTGAGAGGCTCTGTTTGCGCCTTGGCCGACAGAGAGGCCAGAAGGACAAATGTCACACAAAGGGTGATGAGCCATCGAAGTTTCATCTGAGGGCCACGCGTGTTGGAAATGCCACCGTTTTACCCGAGCTATCAAAAGCATAGAGTTCGCCCGGGTTCACGATACAGTTTAGACTTTGCCCTGCGTCAAGGCCTTCAAAGCCTTGTCCGAGATGTTGCACAATCAACTGCGCACCCTGTGTTTCTAAGTGAATACGGGTCTCCCACCCCATCGGTTCAATCATCGTGACTGTAGCGGCGCCTCTTGGCCCTGAAGAGCGCTCCAACGAAATATGCGCAGGTCGCACTCCAAGCGTAAGCCGCTTTCCTGGCTCAACACTAAGGCCTTGCCACGGATTCTCTATTGGACCTAGAGCAGTTTCAAAGTGAGAATGTTCTGAAGACAAAGTACCATCGATGAAATTCATCTTAGGAGAGCCGATAAAACCAGCCACAAATTGGTTGACAGGTCTATCGAAAAGGTCAAGAGGGCTGTCAACTTGTTGGAGCTTTCCTCCATGTAAAACGGCTATTCTCGTTCCTAAGGTCATGGCCTCAGTTTGGTCGTGGGTGACATAAATCATCGTCGTCCCAAGACGGCGGTGGAGTGCTGAGAGTTCAGCTCGCATCTCAACCCGCAGAGCTGCGTCAAGATTAGATAACGGTTCGTCAAAAAGAAAAACCCGCGGTTCCCGCACAATTGCACGGCCCATCGCCACGCGCTGCCTCTGCCCGCCGGATAGCTGCGAAGGCTTTCTCTCAAGAAGTTCCTGAAGGCCCAAGCTCGTCGCCACCTTCTCAACACGCTGACGAATTTCCTCTTTCGGTGTTTTGCGCAGCTTCAGTCCAAAAGCCATATTTTCAGCAACCGTCATATGGGGGTAAAGAGCATATGACTGAAACACCATACCGATGTCCCGATCTTTGGGTGACACATCATTCACCCGCTCGTCTCCCATAAAGAGGTCACCGTGATCCACTGACTCTAAGCCAGCAATCATTCGCAACGTCGTACTTTTCCCGCAGCCTGATGGCCCAACTAGAACGAGAAATTCTCCATCTGCGATAGACAGATCGAGGCTTTCAACAACTGATGTGCCATCAAATGATTTAGATATGCCCTTGAGCTCTACGCTGGCAGATTTCGGTGCAGCTTTCATCTATCCCCCACTGAAACTGAAATCACCGATAAAGCTTCTCGTAGTATGTGTCTACCATCAATCGTGCTGAAAAATCATCGCAGGCAGTCGTAATGGACGCCTCCATCATTTCAAGCCATCTTTTCCGGTTATCGTAATAAGTAGGTAAAACAAAATCACTCAAGGCCATTCGCAAAGCATGACCATCGTGCCCGTCTTGCCCCTCGCCTTCATAGCCGTCGCCAAACTGCCAACCATTCTCACCATGGCGACAACCCTCATCCCACCAACCATCTAGGATACTTAGATTAAGCCCACCATTGGCCGCGGCTTTCATTCCACTTGTGCCTGAAGCTTCTTTCGGTCTCCGGGGATTGTTTAGCCAAACATCCACACCCCGTGTCATCAATCGGCCAACTTCCATATCGTAATTATCTAGAAAGACGATGGCCTCTGGGAAATCCTTTGCAACCTTCGTGACCCGTTCGATCATCGCTTTACCTTCGGCGTCCTCAGGGTGTGCCTTACCCGAGAAAACAATCTGAATGGTACCCGCCTTTAGATACGGTGAAAGCCAATCTAAATCTTCTAAGATTAAATCGGCACGCTTATAGGTTGCAGCGCGGCGGGCAAAGCCAATCAGGAGTTTATCGTCAGCCAGCGTTTGGCCTGTTTTTTCCTGAATATATGCGATCAATTCCTTCTTCAAATCTCTGGTGATATCCCATAATGCGCCTGGCACACGGGTAGGCATCCAATCAGCGACTCGCTTGTCTTGCCAGCTTGGTAAATGAATACCATTGGTGATTGGAATGATTTCAGCGCCGCCCTCAACATGTGCCCACATTTGAGCCGCGGTTTGGCCATGAAGCTTTGCCACGGCATTGGCTTTGCGACTTAAACGCAACGCAGCCACAGTCATTTCAAACGGATTGCCACCCAGGTTCGTCAGCTCTGTTTCGCCAAGTACACCCAGCCCCACGCCCTGCTCGAGTAAATCCGACATCGCGTGAATCTCATTACCGGCTTTAACGGGAGTATGCGTTGTAAAGACGACTTCACTTCTTGAGGCAGTCAAAGCCTGACCAAAGCTCAGACCTTCGTGCATCTTCTCTCGAATCAATTCAAAGCCAGCAAACAAGGCGTGTCCTTCATTGAAGTGGTAAAGCTCCACTGGAATCTCTAACGCTCGTAAGAGTCTAACCCCACCAATACCCAAGATCATTTCTTGAGCAATCCGCATTTTGCCCTGACCATTGTAGAGCCTGCGCGTCATATCGCGATGCTTCTCCAGCTTAGGCTCTAAAAGATAAAGCTGGGTATTTCCAAAACCCTCAACCTCGAATGCGTTTAAACCGACACTTTCTTCACCGATTTGAACCTCGATAGAAACATCGAGTTCACGAAGTGAGGTGCGAGGCGTTTTTTCCCAAGTGTCATAAACATGACCCTGATCATCGGTACGCTGAACGGTATAGCCCTCGTCCCACATAACGCCGACACCAATTAAATTCGTGTCGCTGTCGCGAGCTGCCTTCATAATATCGCCGGCCAAGACTCCCAATCCCCCCGAGTAAATTGGCAACGATTCATCCAGACCATATTCCATACAAAAATATGCGATCTTACTGTCTATTGTACCTTGCATGACCCCTCCTGTCGTAACTCAATGTGGAGTTACTAACGTATCTCTTCGAATTTGTCCATCAGGAATCGCATTCGTGCGAGAAACGAGGATCGGCTGAGATTTCTACTTTCTTAACAATTCACAAAGTCATTGAAATCAATGAAGAAGATAGAACACTGCTTGCATATCGCGCTCCAAAACAGTAACGCTATGTCGAGTTACCGAAGGGGCAGAATCATGGAACGAAAAGTATTATCCGCAATGACTGAGCTTGGATTTACCAAAAGTGAATCCAAAGTTTACACTGCGCTGCTGAAGAAACAGCCCGCCACCGGCTATGAGTTGGCCGCGAGTTCCGGAGTGCCCCGCTCGGCTAT
>JABJBS010000314.1 GCA_018668695.1 Deltaproteobacteria bacterium | reverse complement strand
GTCCCGAGGCATCGCGGACACTCTAAAACATCAAGCTCAAAGGCCCGCTTCATGAGCTCAGACCAACATTCATTCTGGGAATTCTCTACCCGGCTTTTTCCAGAAACAACCACAAACGAACGCAGCGACGACGCCGATGCCAATACCCCATGATAGCGCACCTGGTGAACACGAGGCGGAGGGACCAAAGCCGCCATCCGTTCCAATAACTCGGCCGGTTCAAAAACAACTGCCGCTGTCCCATCCTGCCAGGGGCGCTTTAGCTTATAAGCAATCCTTCCATCTGAAAGCTCTTCAAGTAGCTCATTGGAAATCGGGGGCCGGGCCACATAGCGGCAAAGCTTTTCCAATCGCTTGCGCTCACCTGCACCAACCCGCGTGTTTGCGTGTAGACTAAAATAATCCACATTCGCACAACGCGGCGATTTTTCATTGTTAGAAAAATGATTAAGCAGGAATGTGTATATGCACACTTCAAGAGCTGCAAAAAGAGTTTCAAATCTAAACTGCCCGGGTTGTTGAGCTCTCCTCCTAGCCACGGAGCGCATTAAGACAACAGTGATTGCCGCGAAATACTCTGAATCGCAGGCCTCTTCATCATCGTTCACTGAAATAGATGCATTGCCGCCCACCAAACCGTCTTCTATGAGTCCGTCCCAGAGTGCTTCAACCTGGAAGGTTAGCAGGTTTCGGTTGGCCTCTTCTAATTGGGTGGTCGTTTTGCGGCGGCACTCTTAGGAGAGCACCTTGAAAAGGAGGCCTGCTCTAAACGACGGACGGCCCATTGATACTGTAAATATCAATTTTATTTTTCTCAAATACGTCCTCGAGTTTTTCCACTCCTTTGTGTTCAGCAAACCGATACTCGGCCTCAGAAATGGGCACCGCCAACAACCAAGCTGCTCTTTTGGAATCAAGATCGAGTGTTTCTAAACTTCCCTCCCACAGAAAGGACGGGACAAAGAGTAGATGATTCATCGTGGATGAACATTCGCGCATACCCACAATGTCCGGGGAGATTGTCCCCGGGGAGCAAAACCAATCTGAATTGATAATACAAAACGCGGCTATCGACAGAATATCGGAAAAACCTTCGCATGAATTTGCCCAGGCTCAGACCAGCTCCAGCCGTATCCCGACCTCTTCACAAACTTGCACCAAGTATGCGCACATAAACACTGTACAAGTCGCCCTCTTTCTTAAGCTCTTCATCTTCGTACGCCAGTGTGGTTCCCGAAGGCAGACAATAGGACCGCCCATCATCATCAAGAGACGAAACTTGGAGAGGACCACTTCGTAGGGATGCATACCTTCGAGAAACTCTGAGGTTATATACCCCAAACCAAATAGGCCTACGCCGAGCACAACTTGCCAAAGCTGCTTGACGATGCCAAAGGAAAAGTTATCCCCTCGAACCATCAATGACTTCCTCAATAAACTTGTTAGACAATGTCGTAAAACAGGTCACTTCTTTAAAGTCCCACCTGTATTAATATGACACACGCCACATCCCGCTGCGGCACCATTTGCTCAATCCTGTTTTATAACTCCATGATTTCTCTGGGGGGGGTGCGCTTGTTCTTCCTGCTTGGACCGTAATCTGGATACCCAAAAATAATGCGACCCTGCGCTCTCTTTCGTGTAAAACAAAACAACAGACGACTCCTCTCAAGGCGCTAAGGACTCTACTAAGTGCGCCTTTACGTCTTTGTGTTCACCTCCTATCACTTCCCTCTCATACTATCCGGGAAGCCAAAAGCCATATCCAATATTGCCCGCCAGGTGACAGCCGTTATAGCGCGGAGCCAGCTCTCCATAACGATAAACTTGAAAGGAGGCTTCAAGGAATTTTTGAACATGGGGTAGATGAAGGCCGGGTGAAAAGAACGCAGAAATGGCCAAGCCTTACTTGTATCCCTGAAGTTGCACATATTCCTGCTTAATCTGTTTTCACTGGTTTCCGGAAAAGGGGTTGGGTGCGCCAACTGAAACAAGATATTGAACCCAGCGCTTACGACCATGCCGTTCGTACTTATCCAGTAGTTTGACGACACCATTTCGCAATTTGGAGTCGCACATTTCAGTTGGAAGAAGGGGATCCAGAAGGAGATGGTGTATAACAAGCCCACCGAGTACATGGTTTTCGATTAAGGCCTCCTTGCAATCAAGTTGCTTTAGGCGTTGAAAACTTTTTTCAACTTCCTTAGCCAGGTACCGATAATGTTTATCAATCGATACTGAGTTCCATAGACTCAATGCATATTTGTGGTCATGTGCACGGAGGCTCGATATTTCAAAAACGGAGGCCTCAGCTTCCAGTCCAAAGGACACGAGTTGTTGTCGCGCCTCTTCAATATCCTGCTTGAGATTTGCCGGTCGAATCGCTAGCCCTGTCTTGAATGTTTTGTACCCGAGATACTCAAGTGCTCGCTCTCGGCGCCGGGCGTCTTTTCGGTTTGATCGAGGAAATTCCGCCGTTAAAACTCCGATCCAATTAAGCGACCAGGGCCGGGTTAGAGTTGGAATCTCACGCCATGAAAGCGCCAGTTGTTGAATTGGGTGGGACTGGTTTGCAAGTCGATAGCCTGTATTTCCCACCCGCTCGCATGTGCCTTTATTGACCAGGCGACTTAGTGCGACGCGTGTCTGGTTGTCTGAAAAACCAAAGAGACGGCTCGCGGTAAGCAGCGTGCTTGCGGGTGTGAGTTGCCCGCCGATTGTCGACATGAATCCGACTACTAGTTGTCGTGAGGTGGGCCAGAAGGCAGCGCCAGGACGCCGATACTTGTTTCCAGCACGTATAGTCATGCGCTAGCGCTATCGTAGTTAGGCAATGGTGTCCAGTGTCCGCCGTGGAAGAGGCAAGCTTTACATACGGAAGAATCGCTCTCTTAGGGTCAGCCAGTATAGAATGCTAGATGAGTTTTCACATGTCCAAAAAGTCGATGGCACTAGCTCATTTCTAATGAGATCGGGCTGACTGTTGACCAAATCACATGTTACTCATGTTGACAGCATTTGACTAAATGTGTAACTCAAGAGATCGCCAGACCTGCCAACGATTGCCTTGTCTCGTTCGAGTCGGTGACCCTAGATTGGTTATGAAGATGAGAAAACAGAGAAGTCCCGAGTTTAAGAACGTAGTTTTCGCTGGCGGCGGTTCGCGATGTTTTTGGCAGGCAGGGTTTTGGCAAGGAGCAACTGCTTACATGAACATAAAGCCCATGATGATGGGTGCAGTGAGTGCGGGGGCCGCGATGGCGTGCTTGATCAGTGCGAATAACGTCCAGGGGGGCCTTGAAACCTTCAAAGAAGGCGTTGGAAGGAATCCGCGTAATTTTTATCTGGGAGACGCTCTTCGACGTAAAAATCCATTCCCACATGAAACAATATATCGCGATGCCCTGGCGACCGGTTTGGGTGGTGAGAATTTGGAGCGATTGCGCAAGGGCCCTGAACTGCGTGTATTGGTCACAAAATTATCAGGAGATGTTGGCCGAAAATATGGATTAGTGGCTGGTTATACAATTTACTGTCTCAAAGGCAGGATTTCACCCTCGCTGCACGCTCACGCTCTACGAAGGGTTGGATTCAAGCCGGCTATTCGAAATGCACGAAGTTGCAACGAAGTGGGCGAATTGGTTTCCCTGATTATGGCATCCTCGAGTACGCCACCGATTACGCCTTTGGCGACAATTGATGGCAGTCCCGCTTTGGATGGTGGGTTTGTTGATAATATTCCCGTCGAAACGGTGGATGAGTCTTTGGGAGAGACATTAATATTACTTTCCCAAAGATACCCTGATGGCAAAATTCCTCGGAAATCGGGCCGAACCTATGTGCAGCCTTCAAGACAGATACCCGTAGCAAAATGGGATTGCACTTCGCCCGACAAAATCCAGGCCACTTTTGATCTGGGACTGGAAGATGGGAAGTCCTTTACTCGGAGATATCACCTGAACTAAGTCAGGCGATATCTCCGGTAGCACGGGGGGGGTATTGGAATCATCTCAATTGACCACCAGCTCCAAGTCCACGTTCGCCAGCGAAACGACGTCGCCATGGACGATGGTCGCATGGTTTGTTGGGGTTCCGTTTAGCTTAAAGCCGTTTCCGGATAGGTCTTCGATTGTATAGTTGCCATCGTCTTTGAAGGTGACTTGCGCATGCTTACGAGAGATACCGGCTCTTCGTATGATTATGTCGTTGCTTGAACTTTTGCCAATCGTCAGGTTCCTCTTACCAATCTCATAGGCCTTGGGAACGGCATTAAACCCCGATAGTTTCAAGAAAGCCCCGGATGTGGGAACGAGGTGCTCATCCCCGGTTGAACCGGCTAATTTAGATTCCGGATTTTTCGAGTCATTTGGAGCAAGGACTGGCATCGGCTGATCCCGGTTCGTGCAGTCTAGGCTCGGATCTTTTGGCACCAGATCCGACCTTCGAAGTTTCTTATCTTCCATATTCTCATCGGCAGGCCAGGCACCGAGGTGTTGGCTACAAGTCGCAAGGGTTGACTGCGCGAGCTTTGCTTGACGATTGAGCACGTCACGTAACTCCGACAAGTGTTTGATCTGTTGTGTGTGCTCGGGTTGGTCAAATTCTCCGATGTCACATCGGAATTTCTGTTCTTGAAGGTCATCCTCAATGGAGTTCAGACATTTTCCAATTATTGTTTCAAATCGCTTGATATCATGAAGCTGGGATTCAACTTTTTTTGAAACAGGATTAAGCTCTTTATTGATCGCAGTCAGTCGAGCCATGTAGTCTCTGCTCACGCGCTTATAAATTTGTGGGTTAACCGTCGTTTTTTGGTTTTCAGAAGACACGATGAGCGTTTCGACACGATTTCTTCTAGCTGTAATATCGGACATTTTCTCGATAACCACGTCGTCGATCATGAGTTGCTCGTCATCACATATTTTCTCGCTCCACGTGTCAGTTTCTTGCATTGTTCCCCCCCCGGGAAGGTGTTCAGTTATGTTCAGGCTTACTCTTTGAGCGAACTCAAGGACTTCCTCGAAATCGCGCAAACCGACCGAGTGCAGGGCCATGCTACCCAAGGAAGCGGCGCTCCAGGTATGCTCAAGCCACCTATCCCAACCGCTAAAGGGATTCAGCCGGAGGTTTTAACTCCACTTGAGTTATCTACATCACTTAATATTATTCAATTGAGTATTGCCCCAGTGCCTTGGACACATGTTCCTCAGCTCTTCGTGATTACCGCATTATGTTAAAAGTGTCAATATGTGTAATGTGGCGTTGTTGGATGTGGGGCCATTGGGGATCGATTATTAACTGCCTGATCTTATTTTGGGTCATGATGACGGGGCGCATTTATCTCTCGAGAATTTAACGAGTTCCGTCGTGAAAAATGGTCAGCCTCGGGCAGCCAACTTTGTCACTTCTCTGGGGGATAGATGTGCTGCTACTTTTAAGACTAGAGTTTCGTTACAACCTCAGTGGGCTCAATTAACCAATCAAAATCATCCAAAATCACCAGGGAATCGAAGGATGAATCTCCAGTGTCCCAAATGTGGAATTCGAGCGTTATGACTTCTCCCGGTACTACGGGTGCCGTCGTGGTCAGCCAGCTGGTCGCACCGACGTTCTCCGGGCTAGCGCTAAAGGCCAGAAGATCGGCCGATCCATCTGGGCATGCGCCCAAGCCGGTTTCACATTCCTGAGTTTGGGTATTACATGAGAGAGAGTCCACGCAGCCATCGTTATCGGCGTCCGGTGCGAAAGCGAGTTGGTCGGAATAATGTTCGCCGTAGCATGCCAAGGCATCGCAAGTTGTGAAGAAGGCATTGTTGATAGATACCGGGTTTCCCGCGGCATCGAAGGATATATTTTTGTCGTCGGGGATATCGGGATGTTCGCTCGTTAATAGGGCTAGGAAAAAATCGTTGAACGGGGTGCAAAGAAAAGTAGGGAATTCATGGGTAAAGAAACGGAACTGGAACCGAAATCCCTGGGCATTGGTTGGCACCCGTACCTCAATCCGTAATCTCACCGTGTTGAAAAGATTAGCGTTCGAAAAAGGACACGATTCCGATGTCTGCAATTGTTGGCCGTGGGCAATTAAATACTCGTCTGGACCCGCGTCCAACTCCCAATCTCCATCACTGTTACTGCTTGTGTAGCCGGGGTCACCCACGCCGCGGGCATCGCCTGACGACATGACCGCGAGCGTTGTATTTTTTTTTGGCGCAACAGTGCCGAGACCAAGGCCTGCCAAAACTCCTGTCTGGAACGACTGAGGCAACCCGGTTCCCAGTGAATCGGTTAATTGAGCACTTAATACACCCCAAACTCGGGTGTGACTGTTCGTAAATTGGCAGAGTTCCATAGCCTGGACAAGGTTGCTTGCTTGAACTTGTGAAGTCAGCGGCCCTAGGGAGCAATCGGTCGGCAGTGGGTTGTCCACGGTTCCATCGCAGTCGTCATCAACCAGGTTACCGATAAAGTCGAAGGCTCCCGGGTTTACCAGGGAGGGGGTGCCGGCGCAGTTCTGATTTAGGTTGTCGCAGCAATCGCCATCGCAAATGCTGAACCCATCTCCGTCAATATCGGCATCATCGTCCTCGTCGATATTTCCATCGCAATCATTGTCGAGACCGTCTGGTTGGCAGGACTCAAAGGCAGGTATCACGAGCCCCTCGCAACTACCCCAATTAAAACCGTTACAGGTCTCGATCCCGCTCGTACAAACACCAACCGACTCGGTGCCGAGCGGTCCGTAGTAACAAGAGCGCTGCTCTCCTGGTGGGCAAGCACACTCACCAACCGTTTCGCAGCCGTTCTCGAAGCTACCGTCGCAGTTAGTGAAGCCTTCATCGCACACGCAAATATTATCAATGCAGCTTTGATTTTCATCACACTCGCTGCAGAGTTCTGCGGTATCCACCGTTTCACCAGCGGGCGCGTCGTTTTCGCCTGACTCGTTCCCATCAGCCCGGTTGCCGCTACCACTTTGCCCGCACGCGTGAAGCCACATGGCCATGAACACAATCTGAGCTACCACTGGCCACACCGAATTAAATTGAATCATGAGTTTTCCTTTGAACCTGTAGGTATATCAGATGCCTCATAAGTCATACTCTCGCTTGGCTTACCGGGAGTGTGAGGCCCGGGAGATTTAATACCCCACCTGCGTAGGGGTGTTGATTGTGAACGATGCAAAGAGAGATTGGCAATCACCTGGTGTGGGCTCCATGTTCAGTGTTTCACCATCGAAGGCTACCTGCTGAAACACGATATTGGTGGCTTCGAGGACGAGATTTTCTTCTACGCTGACGATTTCAAACTCTCCTGAGATGGGAAACCATAGCTCTTCTTGTCCTATTTTAGGATCGAAGTAGTTGACGAACAAACAAAAGACACAGTTCGCATCGAGCCATTGCCCGGTCATTTCGTGTTTACCCAGAGGCACCGATTCGGCATTGAAAGTGGTAAACCAGAGGGTGGAAAATTCGCCGATATTTGCACGAACCTCGAGGTCGACCGGGTCTTCTGGAAAGCCATTCCCGCTGGCGGTTTGCTGAGTGACACTTGGACTGTACTCAGCAGGGATGGAGCAAGAAATGCTGAATTCATCGTTTGTGGGTATACCGTCGGTTGTCGAAGTTGCATCCATTTCATTCTCAGTCGATGTCTCCGAATTATTGGAGACCGTGTCACCACAGCCAGTTGCAAACATTCCTAAGATAAATAAAAACAGTCGAAATATCATCGAGATCTCCTTTGGTAGATTAAAAGTGCCGACACTCACAAGAGCTACGCTTGGGCGGCTGCGTGGTCGGGAAGTTCAAGATTCCATGTGGGTCAAGATTCGAAGTGGATGAATAGAGCTCCAGCTCTACCTGCGGAATTTTGTTCACCGCCTCGACCCAAGCCGTTGCTCTCGGATGGATTGCCTTCCTCTTCCCAGTCTCCATCCAGCAGTATTGAGTCTAGATTGTCGGGGCTTGAGAAAGATGAGCCGCCGCCGCCGCCACCTGCACAGTAGGTCCAGATCATGCCGGCGCCGCCGCCGCCGTAGTAGCCCGCTCCGCCCGCTCCGCCGCCGCCATTGCCTTGTCCGCCGCCTTGTTGCCAGTTTATTGGTCCCGCATCCGCTATGCAGTTTCCCCAGGTGCCCCTGCTTGAACCCCCCGAATAGAGTCCACCGTTTCCACCATTACACGGATAGGCAGCAGTACCGGTTGTTGTCCCTCCGGTACCGCCAGTGCTGTCCGAACCGCCTCCTCCACCTGTAGCGGCTGTGCAGTAGGGGTTGAACCCCTCAAGGAGATCTTGCCCGGTTTGTCCAGTGAAACTGCCCCCGGCTCCCCCAGCCCCTCCCGCCTTGCATCCTCCACAACCATCGCTTCCGCCGCCACCACCGCCACCGGCAATGAGCAGAGGCACCTCGTCTCTCAATACAAAGGTGGCTCCTCCGCCGTTCCCGGCATCCTGGCCTCCCTCAGCGACAAGGAAGGTGAGGGTTTCATTTGGAGTCACAGTAATTCTTGCAGATGCGTATGCGCCACCACCACCGCTTGCTCCAATTTGATTACCACCGTGACCACCACCACCCCACATATGAACGCTTAAGCTGGTTAGTGAGTCTGGAACCATAAGACTGTATTCGCCAGGGGTCTCAAAGCAGACTGTCGCTGTACCATTGGCCCAGGTGCAACCCGGGTAATCTGGAACAATTGCGCATGTGCTGGAGCACCCATCGAACTGAACGGTGTTGCCGTCGTCACATGCTTCTCCAAAGAGTTCATCCACATTGCCGTCCCCGCAGTATTGGCCGACGCTTTCGACAAGAATGCAGTCGGGACCGCAGACCTCACAGGTCTCTAAGCCGTAGACACAATCCTCAAAGATAGTATTACCATCGTCGCATTCTTCTGCGCCCTCAAGAAGTTCATCACCACACACTGGTTCCCGGCAAAGGACTGTGCACCCATCTGTGTCATCGCCGTTTGCATCATCACAAATTTCCTGGCTATCGATGACCCCATCGCCGCAGGAAGCGGGGCTACAACTCTCACGGCATCTATCTGGGTGAATATCGGAATTCAGGGCGCCTTCATCGCAGAGTTCGCCAGGGCCAAGTAGCCCATCTCCACATCGTGCTAACTGGCACCCTGGAGTACACCAATCAGTATTTGAGTTTTCGATACCCTCGTCACATTCTTCTCCTGATTCAATAACACCATTACCGCATAGGGTAGAGCTGCGTAGCTGGTCGGGCTGGCAGCCAAAGCCCAGGAACAATCCTGCGCACATGAGAATAACGGATTTTCTGTAAGTTGCTTTATCGTGCATCATCAGTCCCCCAGGCAGTTCAAAATCGGTAACGGCAAATAAAGAAAAACTGGATTGGGTTAAAAGGCTTCTTCAGGAAGCTCCATCAAGGAAAGGCTGCTGTCCTTAATGATTTTGTGTGCCAGTCCAATGCGTGGCAATTCCTCCGCACAAAAGTAACGAGCGCTTGCGACTTTACCCTGGTAGAAAAAGATGTCGTTGCCAGAAGCATTTTCTAATTGGTCGAGTGCGACGGCTGCCTGGCGAATCAGAAGCCAGCCGATGAGTAACTCACTAAGAGAAAAGAGAATTCTCGTGCTGTGCAATCCTACGTAATAAAGCGACTCGCCCGCCTTACCCATCATGATTTCCAGGATACCGCCAAAGTATTGAAGACTACGCGCGAGCGCTGCTCTTTCTGGTAAAAGCTCATCTCCGCCTTCTTCGTGAGCAAGGGTCGTTTGTACCCTGCGGATAATGCTTTGGAGGGTTGAGCCCTGGTCTCGCATAATTTTTCGGAAAATCAAATCAAGACCTTGAATAGCGGTGGTGCCTTCGTAGAGGCTATCGATTTTCTGGTCCCGAATGTATTGCTCATGGGG
>JABJBS010000313.1 GCA_018668695.1 Deltaproteobacteria bacterium | reverse complement strand
GCAGGTCTTGGCTCGAAGGATATAAGATGCCACTGGTTGGGTAACGCGGTGACGCTACGACCAAACCCTACAGCCGAAAATGAAATCCCATCTTGAGATATTTCAACGTCGAAATCAACGGGGAAAAAGTCGGGGTAAATTTCAGACGGTAACAACTCAAGCTGTTCAAGCTGGGAAGTCTCGCTGAGCTGGAGGACAATGTATTTTTCGTCGTTGGACTGGCTTGGCGGCACAAACCACGCGCTGCTTAGGTCACCGTCGGCTGCGTTGTCTGCTCCCCAGTAGTCAGACACGGATCCTGAGGAGTCCAGGACGGTGGCTTCTTGGAGTGCGCCTTCAAAGCTCGAGGCAACAAGGTCGATGACCGATGCAGGCGCAGTGGCATCAGTTGCCGTTACATTCAGTTCGTTACTGAGTTCACTTTTTTGTCCGCGGTCGCCAACAGCTTGGACCACCACGTAGTAAGCAGCACCATGTAAAAGTCCGGTAATTTCGGCGGTTAGCTCTGTGGCTTCGACAGTTGTGGAGTTGGTGTAACTGCCTGACTGGGTTCCCCATTGAATGAGGTATTGAGCAGCTTCGGTTTCTGACTCCGGTTGAGTCCAGCTCAACGTTATGTTTCGGCTCGGACCGGCAGTGCCTTCAAAATCTTCGGGCGTGGTGGGCGGCGGGATATGGTCGTTGATCATTCTGAAGACATTGAGTCTAGAGCCAGTGACTGTCTTGCCTGCAAGCTCACCAGTAGCATCGGCGGAATCGAGTAAGGCTTGTCGAAGCTCAGATACGGTCACGTCTGGATACATGGAAAGGAAAAGAGCCGTGGCTCCTGCCACGTGGGGCGAAGCCATCGATGTGCCCGACATATATGCGTAGGCACCACTTGGCATGGTGCTCAATATGTTGTGTCCTGGGGCACCCAGGTCGACCGAATTTGCTCCATAGTTTGAGCCGCCGCTCCAGCCGTGCCTCCCGTCACAAAGTTCGTGTTGGCCGGAGTCGCCGTTGTAGGCCAATGCAGCAACACTGATGACGCTCTCAAGATCGACGTTACTCGGATTGTGGTTGTAGATGTCGGTATTAACGCCATCGTTGCCTGAGGCAGCGATAAACATGCCGCCATTGTCTTCTAGGCTTTGTATGGCAGCCACGAGGGCACCGGGAGAATTGTAGTATGCTCCAAGGCTCGCATTGAGTACTTGCGCGCCATTATTCGCGGCATACTTAATGGCATTCACCATATCGACGAAGGATGCTCGGGGTCCGGATGACGTATTGTGGAATACATTGAGTGCCATAATTTGCACCTGCCAATTGACGCCTACAACTCCATTGTTGTTGTTTCCAACCGCCCCGATGGTTCCCGATACGTGTGAGCCGTGGCCGTGAATATCCATGGGATCATTGCCAGCGGTTCCCGTTACGGCATCGAAGTGCCAACCCAGGACGTCGTCTATAAATCCATTCGCGTCATCGTCGACCCCGTTGTCTGGGATTTCGCCGGTGTTGCTCCACATGTTGTCGGCGAGATCAGAGTGATTGTAATCCACGCCGGTGTCCATGACCGCAACGACCACGTCTCTTGAGCCGGTGGTTAGATTCCAGGCTTCGGGGCCGTGAAGTGAATGCATGCCCCATAAATAATCCCAGCGCGAATCATTGGGCTCTCGGGTCATGGGCATTAGGTAATTTTTGTCGACGGATTCTGCAATCTCACTTTGCAAAAGGATGCTCATCGCTTCGTTGGCGGTGATGTTACCCGGTAACTCGAGGTGTATGTAGCCTAGCTCTGTGCTGAGAGGGCTGTTCTCAGAAATAACAGTGGCACCTATGCTGTTATAGACTTCTTGCCGAGCCTCTTCCGTGGCTTCGATTGACGGCATGAAAATGACTTCGTGGGCCAGGTAGGGTGTGCCTTGCTCATCAACGAGTGTGGCGCTGGCATCGCGGTTGTAATCCTCGATGTCACTGCAGCCCCAGAGAGCAAGGAGGGCAAGAGGAAGGAATTTTAAGCTGTTTATGCGGCGTACCATATTCTTATCTCTTCATGTTGTTATCAGTCGAGTATACCAACGTCTGTGCGTGAAAGTGCTACTAAAAACAGGGGTTGGGAACGCTGAAGGGATCAGAGGAGATGTTGCAGTACGAGACTGTAGGCCGGTGTAGGCAATATGCTGGATTGGTCGGTTAACCAGTTGTTATTGGGCTTGAAATGGGTCGGAGAAGGCTGGGTTCGTGAGAAACGCTTCGTCGGTGAGCGTTTCAAGGAAGGATAGAAGATCTACCATTTCCTCATCGCTGATAATGAAGCCTGGTACAAACTCGCTTTTGTATGGGTTGTCTGAGCCGACTCCGGCGTGTTCGCCTTCAGTTATCGTTCGTCCACCCGCTGCATAATGCTCCACAACTTCTCGCAATGTTTCGATGCTTCCATCGTGCATGTAGGGCGCGGTCACTCCAATATTTCGTAGGCTTGGAGCCTTGAACCGACCCATGTCGAGTGGGTCTTCCGTAAGGCTGAAAAGGCCCTGGTTGGGATGCGGGTAAGCGCCTTCTCCATCAATGTTGTAGAGACCCGTATTATGAAAGGCGACCTCGTCAAATGGCGTGCCTTGGTGGGATAAGCTGTCAGAGAAGTTGAATCCGCCATGGCAATGAAAACACTCGAGCCTTTCCGAGAGGAAGAGCCCGAGCCCTCTTTTCTCAGAGTCTGAAAGGGCGTCTGTATTCCCCGCCATGTAGCCGTCAAACGGCGTATCGAATGAGAGTAAGATGCGTTCAAAGCTTGCGAGGGCTTTGGTGAGGTTGCCAATTGAGAATGGTTGGTCGTCATTAGGAAATGCGTCCTGAAACATCTGGCTGTACATGGGATCGGTCGAGAACAAGGTCGTTAGCCGATCTTCGAGGCCAGCCATGCCCATCTCAACAGGTTCCTCTCCAAACAGCGGCGTAAGTGATTGGTCTTCCAGGCGGTCTAGGAGGTGGTTGGCCCAAGTGAGCCTTGAAGCGTAAACAATGTTGGTAAGGCTCATTGAGCCACGTGGGGTCACTTCTCCGGTGGTTCCATCGGAGAGTGCTTTCCCATCGGTAAATGCCAGTTCTTGTTTGTGGCAACTCGCGCAGGACATTTCATTATTGACGGAAAGTCGTGTGTCGTAAAAAAGAAAGCGTCCTAAATCAACTTTGGCTTGAGTTAGAGGATTGTCTTCGGGCACATTTGGAACAGGGAAATGGTCGGGCAATCCCCATTCCCATTCTGCGACGGGTTCAGGACTACAGGCTGTGAGGCATATCAGGGTGAGCGCAGCGATGAGAATTTTCATGGGCTTACTCGGAAGAAGTTGGCCGGCGATTCAACCTCGCCTGTTTCTTGGTTAAGACCCATATTTGTAAAGAGAGGTGAACAGTCACCATCGGTTTTTGAAGACATGCACCCGCTTAAAGTTTCGGGAGTGTTTTGGCTCACATTGGTTTCACGGAAGAGAATTTCGGCATCAACAATAATCGTGTCGGTTGCTGGGTTGAAGTTTGGGATAACGACGTCGGCTCGGTTTGAGCGGCTACAGCCGCTGACATCCCCAATGGTACCCTCGCAGCCAGTACTGCCAAGATGGAAGATAAAGTTATAATCTTCCGAGGCCACGTCCGCGCGAAAGAATTTGAAGCCGCCTTGCCAACCCCAGCTCATGTTGGTGAAGGTTAGGGGAGGAGTGGCTGTTGCTGGGTTGACGTGATTGTCGTCGAAGGGAACCCCAATGGTAAATCTGAGTTCGGTGAATTCTCTCTCTGGCACCTGACCGCTCAGAGTCGTATGTGTTTGCTCCGAACCGTTACGGCATGAACCTGTCCCGTCTTCAAAGTCGAGTAACGCCAAGTGCCATTGCTGCCAAATACCGTCTTCATCAAGCGTCACACTCAGCTCTTCCCCCTCGGCGGTGACGAGTCGTATGTTGTGAAGATAGAATCGAAAGTCAGAAAAGGTGATGGAAGTGTTGGCACTGCCTTGATTATCGTAGGTGGTCTCACAATTTAGCGGGTTCTCACCGACGTTGGCTTGAAAGCGAATCTCTACAGGGACGGTCTGCTCAGCGCAGCCTACCGATCCGCCGATCAGTAAAATGAGGAAGAGCTTTTTAAGGATTGGACTGGGGTTCATCGCATATACCGCTTTCCTGAAAACGAGGGAGCCCTATGCCCTTTATTGCCGTTTAACGCTTTAATGTTAATAGTCGATGGCGCAAGTTGGCAGGAAAACTTATTGTTTTGCTAGAAATTCTTCAACTTTGGGAATCATTTCCTTCGGTGAAACCTTGGATGCGAACCGTAGGACTTCTTTACCGTCGGGACTTACGAGAAATTTAGTGAAGTTCCATTTGATGGATTTACTCCCCAGTAACCCGGGGGCTTGTGACTTGAGCCACGAAAAAATTGGATGCGTGGCACTGCCATTAACCTCAACCTTTTCAAAGATGGGGAAAGAGACACCGTAGTTGATTTGGCAAAATTCTTCGATCTCGGTGTGGTTTCCGTCCTCTTGGTTACCAAACTGGTTGCACGGGAACCCGAGGACAACCAGACCTTTACTGGCAAACTCTTGGTGGAGTTTTTCGAGGCCTGCATATTGTGGGGTAAACCCGCACTTACTG
Organism: Deltaproteobacteria bacterium; assembly: GCA_018668695.1. NCBI lineage: Bacteria > Pseudomonadati > Myxococcota > Myxococcia > Deltaproteobacteria bacterium. The sequence goes on along the minus strand of JABJBS010000313.1, from coordinate 7,417 downwards.
GCAGTGTTTACAACCAAGATGACCTTACCTTTGAACGGCTCGAGAGTACCTGACTCTCCTTTAAGCGTTTTTACCGGCGTATTAAATAGTAGATCTGACATGGTCTTTCCTTGATTATAAACGAGAGCCATTCTCGTATCACACCAATTTGGTCTGACTGAGTAACAAATTCAAGTACAAATTACGATCGTATAGCCCGCATTTAGAGTGTTATGAAGCTGAAGCTTTCACCATCTGGTTAGGAAAACAACCTTGTGATCGAGCTGATCCGACCACTCTTGCTATCCTTCTGAAAACATTGACCTTATTTTTAAAAAGGAACTTACCTCATCCGATAACGATTCATGATTATTTACATTGAAAATTTGGATTGAAAGTTCCTTCTTATCGGGGTGAATTGTTTTGCGGATAATTGCCTACACGGGCCTACATTAGATTATCTTGTAGGTTCGTGAGAACGAACCGGTTGTCCCCTTGGCATACGTGATCTTGCTGGTAAGGTATTTCACTAACATGATGGAGGTAATGATGCGCCGTAGTTTGGTTTTCGGTTTCTCTCTTTTAAGTTTGGTTTTTGGCCTGGCCGCTTGCGGTGAGGCTGAACTCGTAGAAGGTTCTGAGTCCAACTCGGGTGGGGATTCCTCTGCGTCGAATCCGACACCGATTTCTGATGTTGCTCCAGTGGCCAGCGGTCTCCGTATTTCCAAAGTAACGATGCTACAGACTGTTAACCTCGCGATAATGGAAGACCACCGCGAAGTGAACAACCGCCCGGCGCCAGTGGTCGCGGGCAAGGACGCCATCATGCGCGTTTACGTTTCGCCAGACTCAAGCTTTCAGGCTCGCGATATCGTAGCGCGCTTGTCATTGCAGACAGCAGGGTCGGAGATCCCAGACGAAGAAATCTCAATGAATGTTAGGGGCTCATCAAGCGACGACGCTGGTGGAAGCACGTTTAACTTCATGATTGAAAGCCGTCTGATGACGGGCAGCTTGAATTATTCGATTCAGTTGTTCGAGGCCAGTGCAGACGCCGATTTTGGTAGCCCGAACCCTGAAGCCACTTGGCCAGCTGAAGGTAAAGTCCGAGTTGGTGAAGATAGCCCTCAGACATTGAAGGTTGTGCTTGTCCCGGTTCAATACAGCGCCGACGGTTCGGGGCGTGAGCCCGACACCAGTGCTACTCAGGTTCAGATCTACAAGGATATGTTCGAAGCTCTGTACCCCACAAGCAACATCGAATTGACTGTCCGTGAGACTGTGAATTGGACCTCTGAAATCAGCGCCTTTGGCCAAGGTTGGGGAGACCTACTTAGCGGCCTCCAGAACCTTCGCTACCAGGACAATGCCGACGACCAAGCTTACTACTACGGTGTTTTTTCGCCCGCGACCAGCTACTACAACTACTGCAACCGCGGATGCGTAGCGGGTTTAAGTACCCTGGCAACAGACTACCGATACCCATCCATGCGGACCAGTATTGGCCTGGGTTACTCGGGTGAAGAAGCTGCCGATACCATGGTTCATGAAGTAGGTCACGCCCACGGTCGTGAGCATGCACCGTGCGGCTTAGGCGGCCAGTCTTCGGACAATGGATATCCAAACACCAACGCCAATCTGGACCAATGGGGCTTCGACATGAGAAGCACCGACTTACTTTCGCCAAGCGCATATAAAGACATGATGAGCTACTGCTCTCCAATCTGGATCAGCGCTTACACCTACAACGGACTTTACAATCGCATGTCGAACGTAAACACGATGTCCTATGTTGTTAACGCCGAAGAGGTTCACGAAGAAGGTAGCCGAAATGCTGATACTTGGTTGTCAGTTGTTGTTGAGCCAACCGGCGAAGTGAAATGGGGTTACCCAATCGCAGCACCCAACGTCCCGGACTTAAATGTTGAGCGTAAGAGCGCTCACCTCATTGGAGAAGACGGAACCCGCGTTGGTAAAGTCGAAGGAATCTATATGCCATTTGGTCACGGTGAAGGTGGCATCTTATCCTTCCCACCCGTTGTAGACTTTGGTGTTGAGGCCATTGAGTTCCAAAAGACGACGCTCTTGCTAGAGGAAGCTCCACGAGCAGCGTTCATTGATTGATCCGTCCCGTCAGGACACTCTAAGTTGGGCGGCCTAGGTCGCCCTTCTTTTTGTCTAAAAAATGAGGACCACAGATGATTAACGGTGGTGTGGGTTGTTTCTCACAATTTCAATCGCACGCATCAGCTCTTTACGAGCATTCTTCTCAAGCTCGATCAGTTGTTCAAGGCGCTCGGTGCGCGGGTTGACCTTATCGATAAAACAAACCGCATATTTTGCAGGTAAACGATTCAATGCAATCGCCGCGATATCTTGAAGGCAGCCTTCGCTATCTGGAATTTTTACAGATCCCGATTGAACCATAATATGCAGCTGCTCGAAGACGATTTCTTCCGTGATATTTTCGAGTTCTTCGGTATGAAAATGCTCTTTGAACTTCATCTGGCATGACCCGTTGGTGTTGAGTATACCCAAGATTCCCTGATTCTGGGATTGACTGCAAGCTTGAGCTTCAAACCACCAAAAGTTTCTTGTTAACTAACGTAGTACCGGTTCAAGAGCGCGGGCGGCGCCTTGGCTTTGGTTTGGGCACTTGGTTCAAAAGTCGAATGATCTCAAGGTGAGAGACGACACGCTTTAAGTAGATAGGCGATAACGTCTCCAACTCTTCCAGCAGTTGAGTGGCCAGTGTTTGAGAGTTCAACGGGCCAGCGATTTCAGGCTTTTTCTTTCGTGCTGTTCCGACCGCGAGGCGATTTTTCTCTGCAGCTGCATGCTCTCGAAGTAGCTTAAGCGGAGAGCGATGCCGCAAGGGTCGATGTTTTGATCCGTCTTGCTCTTCATCACCATCTTCTGCGCCAGATTCTAGCTCTGCGAGTAAGTCGAGTTGAGCAAGTTCTTCAGCACTTCCAAACGTAGCGAGAAGGTCGGTTTGCCGTTGCTTGCGCTGGAAAATAGTGCGCCGGTCTTTCATTCGCCCCTTGATGTAACGGGTTAACCCTTTGAAGTCGCAGCGCTGGAAGTGTTCGTTCACGACTTGTTGATCCTCTTCCGTAAGATCGAGATCTTCAAGAAGCATTTCTACATCTGCGCGCGCTTCGTTGAACTGAGTTTGGTACTCAGAGAGTCTAAACCTTGCCATCTCTTCAAGCTGGATGCGGGCGTTGTGTGGGAGGTCCTTTGAGCGTTCCACGAGGGTTTCGATACAGATAAACGATGGCGCATCAAAGCCTTGAGCATTGGCACTCTTCATGAGCTCTAAGCGAGCTTTTAACCGTTCATGTGTACTGCCTGGATTCATTTAAGGCTGCTCCTTAGGAGCACGGCTGGCGCGAGGAACCGGGGCTATTTCCACGCGGCGATTTTTGGACCGAGTGTCGTGATCTAGATTGGGTTTAATAGGGTGGTGCTCACCAAACGCTGCTGCAAAGACCTGGTTGGCTTGGATGCCGCCAGTTACAAGGGTACGTGTGACTTCGAGGGCGCGCTGAGCTGAGAGGTCCCAGTTGTCGTCAAATTGATAATTGTCTTCGTGAATCGCGAGGTCGTCGGTAAAGCCGCTGACCATCAAGAGCTGGTCATGCTCATTGAGCCAACTTTTAAGTGGCGCTGATAAATCTCCAATTAGGGTTGTACCTTCTTCGGATAACTCTTTTGAGTTGAGGGCAAATAAGATGTTGCCGCTGATTCCAATACGACCATCGATGAGAGTAATTCGGCCTTCGGCAAGGGGAGCCGCCAATGCGTATTCGAGTTGCTCACGCCGGGTTTGTTCTTGCTCGCGTTTTTGAACCTCAGTTTGCAGTGAAGCTGCAAGGTCTACTTGGAAGCTCAGGGTCCAGATGAGGAGCATCACGAATACCCCAACCATACCGGCCATCAAGTCACCAAAAATAGCCCAGATAGGCGGCGACTCATCGCCTTGTTGATGGGGAGGCATCATGACGGGAGCTCCACTTTATCCGCTGTGGGACGCATCTCACGTAGGGCATCAAACATCTCTTTTTGGGAGATGATGGATTGGTCAATGATTTCTCTGGCTTGGTCAACGTACATAGAAAGCTGGTCGTTGCTTCTTTCGCCCGAGTGATTCAGTGCTTCTTGAATGCTCACCAAGCCTTCCATCAAAGTATCGTTGGACTTGCGGTAATCTTCAACAGCCGTGGTAAACATGGATGCTACAGCTGTCATTTCGACGCCGCCAGTTGCAATCATCGAGGCAGATTGCTCAAGTTGTTCTCGTGCCTTCATCAGCTCTTCGTTGGCTCGCTCACGCATGCCACTCATTTGGTTGTCGCAATTAGAGACAAGCTCCTCAAGCGTCGTGCCTTGCTGCTCCGTAGATTTTTGAACTGCTTCTGTGGCCAGCCGCATTGCATCCATCAGATCTTGGCGATCTTGGAGTAGGCTGTTTTCTCGCTCGAGCCGCTCTTCGAGTCGTGTATCGAGTGTTTCGAGCATTTTAGATACAGATTTAGGTGCTTCGGCTGCGGTCTCAATAACCTTTGTGAGGGGCGCTTCAAGGCCTTCACCCAGGAGCGACAGGTGCTCTTGAACAACAGCATCAAGGCGCCCTAGCTCTCCAAAGAGTTGCTGCGTGCGCTCTTTTTGACCCTCATCGAGTTGATTAAAGGCAGTGGTAATTGCCCCAGTGATGGTACCGATTTGGCCTTCCAGGTGGGAGACTGTTTCGACATCTGCGTGGGCAATGGCTGCTCGTAGATTCCCGAGTTGTTCTTCAAGCATCACGAACTGGTGTCTGGACTCGCCTGAGAAATTTTCCATGGTTTCTCGGGTTGAGTTGAGGAGTGTGGTGACGGCTTGTGAACCATTCTGAGTATTGGCTTGTGCTTCCTCCAATACGTCATTCATCGTGGCTCTGAATGCAGCGAGCTGTTCTTGCATTGCACTCTCAAGCGTATTGGCAATGGCTTGTGCCCGGTTTTGCTCATCGGTTTTTAAGGTCGTGTTCCATTGTTCGAACTGATGCTGAGCCTGCTCTTTAGCTTGTTTAAGTGCTGAACTGAGAACAGGGTCGAGCGTTTGAGCAGCTTGCGTGATCGACTCGCCAACGCCCTGGCTCATTGTTTCACGCACATCCTTGGCCGTTTGGCTTAAAAGGTTTGCGGTTTCAGCGGCGCTCTGCGTTTGCATCTGCTGAAAGGTGACGCTCATTTCGTTGAGGTTCTCGCCTACCTGCCCGAGTGCCTGCGTGGTGGTGGGAAGGTTTTCTACATGGCGAGTAAGAGAATCGAGCGCCAGAGTTTGGCGACCAACCAAGCTCAGCGAGACAAGTGGGCCGGCTAAGAGGTAGTCGAGTTCGTATTGAAGAGCGGTGGTTTCACGGCGAACGGAGACCAACAAAAAGCCCAGAAGCGCGGAGGCTGTGACACCGGCTACAGATGTACCAAATGCACGGCTAAGCCCTTGGATAGGCGCAGCAAGTCCCATACGAACGGTTTCAAGTTCCGTGCTGCCGGTCAGTGCGTCTCTTGCGCCTTGGAGTGTTTCGACAAGTCCGAGAAAAGTTCCCAAAAGGCCCAGCATGACCATGAGACCTACGAGGAATGGAGTGAGCGAAAGCTGTGGGAGCGTCGAGTATTGGCCACTTAGACGCATTTTTAAGTAATGGAAAACCGATTTTGGGGCCTGCTCAAGAGCTTCTTCCGGGCTGGATTCATCTTTAGCAACGGCGTCACAGGCGAGGCGCCAACCACCGAGCTGTTTCATAAACCGGTTGATCTCAGCAAGACCAAGACCAAATCCAATGGCAATCAAAAGGGTCACACCGAGGGCGACGTAGTCGTTGCCGGCATAGATGTATGCCATGCGGCCAATGATACCCGCTCCAATGAGTGCGGTGATGATAATACGGTAATGAAACATAATGATTCAGGCCTTCCATACGTCCCGAGGCGTGGTGCTCTCGTTAGGGGCGATTCCTTGGGAGGTTACAGGCAGCTTCAACGAGCGCCTGCAACGGTTGCAGTCGAAAATGTAAGATGGTGCGTAGGTAACGCATGATTGATTCTACAAAATTCTCCGGCCAACCGCCGGGAACAAACCATGCTTCTACGTCGGGTACGGTTGGGTTTGGGGGTAATAACTCCCGTGAGTCGAGAAAAACTTTTTTAAATTCGGCTTCGAGATGCGGAGAGAGTCGAGAGAGGTAGGCCTCACTTCTTGTCTCGATGCACCCATGCAGTGTTTGGTCGAGATAGTCGAGTTGGGTACCACGGGTTCCCAGTGCTTGTAGTTGAACTGAGAAATCACCCCTGAGCGCATCAACTCGAGTTTTCATTTCCTGATTACGAGTTCGATAAAATCGTCCCCATGGCTCGAAGGCGATCCTAGCGCGTTTGGCGTCTGAGAACTCTTCAACCATCAGTCCATTCTCGAAGAGATAATGGGCATAGCGCTCTGGCTTGGGAAGAGGTGCCGGGAGTCGTTTACGCCGAGTTGGAGGACGCGCACAGTGAGAGAGGTGACGTGAGATCTCACGGCGTCCGGTTAGAAAGAGTTCCTTAAGCTTGATGGCCGCTTGTGGGTCGAAAGGTCCTTCCGGAAGTTTGTGAAGGTCTTCGAGGGCAGATGAGAGGCGCATTGAGTCGTATACTTCGGTGAGGTCACCGAGCAATAAACCAACGTTACGCTGGTCAAGCTTGTGCCGTTGCTCAAACGCTGGGTTGAGCTCGGCCACCAATTCCGCGACCGGATTGGTGGTATTTAAGAATCCTGTTTCAGCCAAAATATCTCCTCATCCTGGGGAGGTATCATAGAGGGGTGACTAGATAAGGTGATCAGATGGGGCTTTGCGGCCCCGGATTTGATTGAATTGGATATTTTGATCCCCAATGAGGATCGCGTAAATCGTCTGAGATAGTCACGAATGTTTGGGCTGGCTCTGCTTTGATTGGTCTCATGGTGTGATATTGCTCGATCTGGAGCTCACTGTGAGGTTTGTATGCAGGATCGCAAAAATGGCCAACCAAACTTGGCAACATTGGTTGAAAACCGCTGGTCTCGCCGGGAATTCTTAAGAAAAACAGCTTTTATGGCGGGCTCGATTCCGCTCCTGGGGACGGTCGGTTGCTCGGTATTAGGTGAAGCATCTTCGGGAGTTCAGGTTCTACCGGCTTCTGCACAGGCACTTTTTGCCCGCGTTCCTCATGCAATAACGGATCAAATCAGCATTCCAGAGGGATATGAGGCTCAAGTATTGGTGGCTTGGGGCGATCCTATCGTTCCCGGCGCTCCCAAATTCCAGCCAGGGGCGCAATCGGTCGCGGATCAGCTCCAGCAGTTTGGTACCAATGCTGATTTCATTGGATATATTCCGTTGGCGGATGGACCTGCCGGGGGTCGGCATGGACTT